>NZ_VTQF01000003.1:0-300000 GCF_008763935.1 Streptococcus mitis | reverse complement strand
CTAGCATCTTTCACCTCCGAAATGTCTTTCACTCATTATACTCCTTTTTGATAGCCTTTACAATGATTTCTGTCCATTTTTATCATCCTCATTTTAGTAAAAAATCTTAGGGTACTTTGAGTTATGAGTACATTATACACTGGTAAACTCCAATTTATCTTCTCTGTTCCTCAACTGTCTATTTTTGATCCTGAATTGTTATTTAAAAAGCAAAAATCCACCCCGAAGGATGGATTGATACTTTAACGCACTTCTGCATTGACTTTTTCTTCGAGAGACGCTTGGATTTTTTCCATATAGCGTGCGACTTCTTCGTCCGTTAAGCTATCTTCCGGATTTTGGAAGGTCAAGCTATAAGCCATTGACTTCATACCAAGTCCCAATTTTTCGCCTGAGAAGACGTCAAAGAGTTTGATATCTGTCAAACGTTTCACACCGGCAGCTTGGATAGCGTCCACAACTTCTTGGTGAGTCACTTCTGCCTTGAGGAGAAGGGCAACGTCACGGCTAACTGCTGGGAATTTAGTAATTTCTACAAATGGATTAGCAGGTTGAAGCGCAGTTTCGATGGCTGAAAGATTGAGCTCAGCTACATACGTTTCTGGAATATCGTAAGCCTTAGCAGTGACTGGATGCACTTGACCAAGGAAACCAAGAACTTGGTCACCGAGTGAAATCATAGCTGTACGACCTGGATGAAGGCTAGCAATTTCAGATGTTGCTGTATAAGTTACTTGGAGTCCCAAACGAGCAAATAGGGCTTCAAGGATTCCCTTAGCATAGAAGAAATCAATTGGAACTGCTACTGTTTGGAAATCTTTTTCTGCAACCAAGCCTGTCAAGGCAAAGGCAAAGCTATTAATCTCATTTGGAAGTTCTTCTTTTGGATTGCCAGTTTGTTCAAAAACTTTACCAATCTCATAAAGGGCCAAGTTTTTATTCTTACGAGCTACGTTATAAGCCACCGTATCAAGGATACCAGAAATCATATTTTGACGGAGGACAGAACGATCCACTGTCATTGGCCACATAAGTTCCGTAAGGTTACTTGGTTGAGCCGTAAACTCAACTGCTTTTTCAGGAGTTGTTAGAGCGTAGGTGATGATTTCTGTCAAACCTGCCCCTTCAGCAATGGTACGAACCTGACGGCGAAGTTTTTGTGTCGCAGTCAATTCACCTGCTGTACCATCGTCTTTTGGTAGACTAGTTGGCAAGCGGTCATAACCATAGATACGAGCGATTTCTTCAAAGAGATCTGCTTCAATAGTGATATCCCAACGGCGACGTGGGACACTGACTGTAAAGCTATCTGCATTTCCAGAAAGACCAAATCCAAGACGACGGAAGACGTCTTCTACATCAGCATAAGAAAGCTCAGTTCCGAGGACGCGGTTAACATCAGCAAGAGTTGAAGAAACTTCCACATCAGAGGTATCAAGCTCACCCGCTGAAACGATGCCTTTGCGCACCGTCGCACCTGCAAGTTCTGCAATCATGCTAGCTGCCGCATCAAGGGCTTCATTGACTGTTGCCACATTGATGCCTTTTTCAAAGCGAGAAGATGACTCAGAACGAAGGTTGAGGCGACCACTGGTCTTGCGGATAGATTTTCCGTTGAAGACTGCAGCTTCAAGGACGACACGACTAGATTTATCAGAGATTTCTGTTGCTTGACCGCCCATGACACCGGCAAGGGCTACTGGCTTGTCAGCGACAGTAATGACTAGGTCATTCACGTCCAAGTCACGTTCTTCACCATCTAAAGTCACCAATTTTTCACCAGCACGCGCTTCACGTACACGGATGTCACTCCCTTCAAAGGTATCCAAGTCAAAGGCATGCATTGGTTGACCAAAGTAGAGCAGGATGTAGTTAGTCACGTCCACTACGTTGTTAATGGGACGGATACCTTCATTCATAAGAAGGTTTTGCAACCATTGTGGACTTGGTGCGATGGTCACATTGTCCAAGATACGAGCTGCATAGTAAGGCGCCTTGTCTGTCTCAATACCCACAGAAAGAGCATCTGCTGCAGCTTGGTCAGTTTCTGAAAGAGTAAATTCTTTAAAGTTGACTGCCTTATCATAGATAGCTGCTACTTCGTGAGCCACTCCACGCATAGAAAGGGCATCCGCACGATTGGGTGTGATAGAAAGTTCGATGATTTCATCATCCAAGTCTAGATATGAGAAGACTTCCTCACCTGGAACGGCATTTTCTGGCAAGATTTGGATGCCATCTGCAAATTCCTTAGGTACAACTGAGTCAGAAATTCCCAGTTCACCAAGCGAACAGATCATTCCAAGTGACTCAAGACCGCGGATTTTCCCTTTTTTGATCTTGTAATTGTCAGCGATACGAGCTCCTGGAAGAGCCACCATAACCTTGATACCAGCACGCACATTCGGTGCACCACAGACGATTTGACGGGCTTCTTCTTCGCCAACGTTAACCTGACAAACATGGAGGTGAGTTTCTGGCACATCTTCGCAAGACAAGACCTCACCGACGACAATTTTTGAGAGACCAGCAGCAGGTGATTCGACACCTTCTACCTCGATCCCTGTAGTTGACATTTTTTCAGCCAACTCTTGTGATGGAACATCAATGTCCACCAATTCTTTTAACCATTTATAAGATACAAGCATAATTTAGTTCTCCAGAATGACAGTTGCCACTCTAGTTCTTTTCCTTTCCTATCATTTCAATAGAAGAATCATCTTCTTACCTTAATTTCTTTCTCAGTAACCAATCCGTATCTACTTTTTGACCAACCATAAAATGATGTTGGCTAAATTTTTCAAAACCATATCGATTATAAAACGCTTGAGCTTTTGTATTATGCTCCCAAACACCTAGCCAAGCCCAGAAAAAATTATTTTTTGTAGCAAATTCAAGAGCAAATTCAAACAGTTGCTTACCTAGTCCAAATCCTTGGAATTTTTGTAGCACATAGAGACGTTGAATTTCAAAAGCATCCTCTAATTCTCTCTCAGTCTGAGCACTTCCCCAGTTGACTTTGAGAAAACCAGCTATCTCCTCTTCATGCATAATGAAGTAGGTTTCGGATTCTGGATTTTCCAACTCAGTTGACAAAACTCTCAAACTATAAGCCTCTTCAAAGTATTCCTGTAACTGCTCTTCCGTATTATCATGAGCAAATGTTTCACGAAAGGTTTGTTTGGCAATTTTGGATAACACCCCAATATCTGCCTTTTCTACTTTTCTGATCATTATTTAAACTGTTCTGAGAAGCGGACATCTCCTTGGTAGAATCCACGGATATCGTTGATTCCGTAACGGAGCATGGCTACACGCTCTTGTCCAAGACCAAAGGCAAAGCCAGAGTAAACAGTCGCATCGATACCACTCATTTCGAGGACACGTGGGTGAACCATACCGGCACCCATAATTTCGATCCAACCAGTTTTCTTACATACGTTACAGCCTTCTCCACCACACTTGAAACAAGAAACATCCACCTCAACAGATGGCTCTGTGAATGGAAAATAAGATGGACGCAGACGAATCTGACGCTCTTCACCGAACATTTTTTGCACAATCAACTGAAGGGTTCCTTGAAGGTCAGCCATAGAGATATTTTTCCCAACAACCAAACCTTCGATTTGGTGGAACTGGTGACTGTGGGTCGCATCGTCTGTGTCACGACGGAACACACGCCCTGGTGAGATCATTTTCAAAGGACCTTTAGAGAAATCATGGGCATCCATGGCACGCGCCTGCACTGGAGACGTGTGAGTACGGAGTAAGATTTCTTCTGTGATATAGAATGTGTCCTGCATATCACGGGCTGGGTGGTCTTTGGGAAGGTTCATACGTTCAAAGTTATAGTAGTCTTGCTCCACTTCAAAACCATCCACGACTTGGTAACCCATCCCAATGAAAATATCTTCGATTTCTTCACTGGTTTGTGTCAAAACGTGACGGTGACCAGTCGCAACTGGACGACCTGGAAGCGTCACATCGATACTCTCGCTAGCAAGTTGAGCCGCGACTTTCTTTTCTTCCAAGAGCTTAGCTGTTTCTTCAAAGGCTGCTGTCAAGACATCACGAGCTTCATTGACGTGTTTCCCAATGATTGGACGCATCTCAGCAGAAACATCTTTCATCCCTTTGAGGATTTCAGTAAGCGAACCCTTTTTACCAAAGACAGAGACACGCAAATCTTGCATCTCTTTTTTATTTTCAGCAGTAATCTGCTTCAAGCTAGCCAGCGTTTCTTCACGAAGCGCTTTTAATTGTTCTTCAATAGTTGACATAATTCCTCCATCAGTCTCTCGTAGATAAAAAGAAAACCACATGCCAAAAACTCCACTCGGAGCGTTGACACGCGGTACCATCCGTTTTCATCTGACAAGTCAGACCTTCATTTCTAAATCCATGCACAAGTGAATTCACCCAGCTTTCATATAGAGAGCTTACAGTCACGGCTCTCCTCCCTGATATACTTCCCTTGAGTTACTAGTCTTGCGGATTTCTATTCAATTACTACCTAGTTTATCAGATTTTTAGTTAAAAAACAAGTTAGATTAGATTAATTTCAGTATAAAACTCGTTCCTTTTTCTGTTACTCCATCTTCCACAAATCCAAGCGACTTGAAACACCTCCTAGAAGTATGATTGTAGGTGTAGATTTCCTTGACTTTCAATTCTTTCCATCCTTTTACTCGAGCCAATTCAATCAAAGTACTTAGGATCTTTTTTCCAAGTCCTCGATGTTGGTAAGCGGAATTCCCAATCACAATGGGGAGATTATCCTGAGATAGTGTAACATCCCCAATTGGAAACCATTCTCCCTTCTCCTTGACTTCAATCCAAAAAAGTTCACCATGCTGATCCAAATGGGAATACATAGCTTCCAAAGTTTCTTGACTATAAGGTTTCTTCACACCATCTACGAGGTGAACTAAGTTCACATCCTGATACCAAGCAAAAGCTTCTTCACAATGATTGACCTTATAATAAGGAACAAGACGCAGTGCATTATCTATTTGTAAAATCCGTTTCATCTGCTTTCCTTTTCCACAAAATAGTTGCTGCTTGATTAAAACCATCACACCAGTTATACCATTTTGCTTCATACTCATCTTGAGCTAAGATATGATTTTTTAAATCCAGAACAGAGTAAATCATTCTTTCCTCACAAGCTTGCGCATAGAGATGATATAGTTCATCACCACCATCTCTATCCCACTCAGCAGAAATCGTATCCCGACCTGCCAATAAAGCCTGATAAGCCCTGTGATGCCCATCTGTAATCAACAAGCAATCTCCAAAGGCAAGAATACTGATTGGATCGACATTGTTTAATTCTACAGACTGATAAAGTGTCTGGAGGCCTGCTAGTTTCTTTTCTGATAAGTATAGTTGAGTCGGATGGAGAGCTTTTATGTTGACTTTCATTTCTTTCTCCTCAAGAGAATTTGATATTCACTTCTGCTTACCTTTAAATCGCCATTGGAAGCGGAGCTTGTCATAGAAGGGAAACTCGATAAACAAGACTCCCAAGCCCACACAGAGACTGGCAAGGACATCTGATGGGTAATGAACTCCCAGATAGACCCTTGATACCAGCACACTGACTAGGTAGAGAACAAGGACAATTTGCATGATTTTTCTCCAGACTGGATCTTTCATCCGTTGACTGAGAATGACAATCAGAGAACCGACCATCAAGGTTACAGCCAGAGAATGACCGCTTGGAAAGGAAAATCCCTTCTCCTCTACCAAGTGTAAAATAGCTGGTCGTGGGCGCTGATAGATATTTTTAAAGGTCACGATTAAAAGACCTGCCAAAGCTAGATTTCCCAGCATGAAGAAACTTTCTATCTTCCACCGCTTATGATAAAAGACAAAAGCTGTAATGACAACCCAAGTGATAATCACTGGAATATCAATCAAGCGTGTGATGGCCCTAAAAAGAATAGTCAAGTAATCTGGCAAGTCTCCTCGAACGGCAGTCTGAATCGGTTGGTCAAAACCGACCAGCGTTTCAGGGTAAAATTTGACCATGTAGCCAAGAATAACGAAAAGTAAAAGGGCAAAACTGCCCTTCATTAAAAATGTTTGTTTATCTTTCATAATGTTTTAAGGTTGGTTTCAAAAGGACGTACAACAACCAGAATGAAACGGAAAAGATTACACCCTCAATCAAGTTAAAAGGTAATACCATGGTCATTAGGTAGTTGGAAAGTCCCAAAATTTTTCCAATATCAAAGTTAGCAAACTTAGCGTACAAAGGAACAGCATAAACATAGTTGAGAACCAACATAGCCACGGTTAAACCAATAGTCCCAGCTAGAGAGCCTAGTAGGAAACGAAGGGTTGTCCGTTCCTTTTTCCAAATCAAAGCAAATACGATGACAAAAACTCCCAAAGCTACGATATTCATTGGCAAACCAATGTAAGTATTCACTCCCTGGCTGTTAAGAAGCAGTTTCAAGAGTGAGCGAAGCAAGAGAACTCCTAGAGCAGCAGGCAAATCCATGACCACCAAGCCCACAAGGACTGGCAAGATACTAAATTCGATCTTGAGGAAGGATGCCGCTGGTAAAAGCGGAAAGTCAAAGTACATCAGCACAAATGAGATGGCTGATAAAATCGCAATAGTCGAAAGTCGACGTGTGTTTGTCATAACAGGTTCCTCCAATTTTCTATAAAATCAGAAGAAGTTAGAAAGGATTTCTCTATCTATTCTATCTTTTTATATCCCAAAAGTTCCCTCTCACTCTATTAAGGAAATTCAAGCAAGCGGTTACAGTTTAGCTATAAATCTATCAGAACAGACAAAGCTATTCTTTCGTCTTCTCCCATCCAGACTATACTGTCGGTTGTGGAATCTCACCACATCAGCTTGCGCTCGCGGACTTATTTGGCTAAGATATTTTAGATTTATCTAGGCGTCGCAGTCGAAGATAATACTTAAAGTATATCGAGACAAGACAACAACGAGAAAGCTAAAATAGCTAGTCAAATTTACCGCCGGTCGGGAATCACACCCTGCCCTGAAGACTCTTTTATCATAACAAAAAACGCTTGCAAGCGCAAGCATTTAGTTCATTTTCATTTTTTATTTCAATTTATCCACTTCATAGGTATGAACAAGCTCAAGACCTGCAAAGTTCTGCTGGCGAAGAGCCTCATAGACAATCATACAGACGGTATTAGACACATTGAGACTGCGGACATGTTCATCATTCATGGGAATACGGAGAGCCTTTTCAGGATGTTCTCGCATAAAGTCCTCAGGCAAGCCCTTGTCTTCACGTCCAAAAAGAAAATAATGGTCTTCATCAGTCGATAAATCCACCTCAGAATAGACTTTTTCCGCGAATTTCGAAATCAGATAGAGTTTGCCCTTCATCTGAGACATGAAATCCTCCAAACTCTCGTAAAAATAAATCTCTAGCTTATCCCAATAATCCAACCCAGCCCGCTTCATCTTGCGGTCATCAATAGGAAAACCCATTGGCTTGATGATGTGGAGGGGAGAATTAGTCGCAGCGCAAGTACGAGCGATGTTGCCTGTATTTTGTGGAATTTGTGGTTCAAATAATACAATGTGATTTGTCATGACTTGCTTCCTTTCACCATTGCAAAAAAATAGCCACACTGCCCGGAGTCAAGCTCAGCAAACAGCGTGGTTAAGGCATCGTTAACTTACCTCACAACAGGTTTGAAGTAAATCAGCGAAACTACTTCCTTAGTATAACACTTTCAGAATCATTGTCAATAGAAACGACTTGATTTTTTCAATTTTTTCAAGCTATTTCCAAGGGTTGTAAAATCGTCCCTGATTCTGCAAGATAAGTAGTAAACTAGCTACTAAAAACAAGGCTGCCAAGAGCAAGGTAAGATAGTCTCCTTTTTTCAAGGCCTGATAACTATACCAAGTGCGTTTTTTCTCTTTCCCAAAGCGTCGAAGCTCCATGGCAGTCGCGATGGTATCAATGCGTTCTAGCGAGCTGAAAATCAAGGGAGTAATAATGCGCAGATTGCCTTTGATTCGTTGCATGAGAGAAGCTTTCTTGGATAATTCCATCCCACGCGCTTCCTGAGACATCTTGATGGTAAAGAATTCTTCCTGCAAATCTGGAATATAGCGCAAGGTCAGGCTGACTGAATAGGCAATCTTGTAAGGCACACCAATTTGATTTAAACTGGAAGCAAACTGACTAGGGTGGGTTGTCATCAAAAAGATAATAGCCAGAGGAATAGTGCAAAGGTACTTAATAGCCAGATTTAGCAGATAAAAGAGCTCTTGACTGGTCAGAGTGTAGGCACCGATTCCCTGCCAAATCACACTTCTCTCTCCGTAAAGTCCAACCCCATACTCGGGAGAAAAGAGATAGACCATCAAAACGTTTAAAACGGCAAATACCGTCGCAAAAACGGCTACAAAGGAAACATCTTTAAAACGGATTTCTGACAAATAGAGGAGAAAGACCGAAAAGATGGCAATCAGAACAAGCAGCCTGGTATCATAGCTAATCATGGCCGCCAATGATACAAGGATGAAAAAGAGGAGTTTACCAGCTCCTGACAAGCGATGAATTACAGTATCTCTATGCTGGTAACCAATTAATTTAGCTTGCATCCTTCTCTCCTTTCTTTGTAAAATGCCGTTAAAGCAAGTGGATCCACGTCTAGTTTCTTGGCCAAGTTAAAGATTGAAGTTTCTTTTAGGTTGGCTTTTACTAACAACTCAGGATTACTCAAAAGACTAGCTGGATCAGTATCGGCAATCAATTCCCCATCCACCATGACAAGAGCTCGGTCTGAATAATCCAGCATCAATTGCATATCATGCGTAATCATGACAATGGTATGACCTTTTTGATGTAACTCTTCGAGAAATTCCATAATCTCAGTATAGTTCTTCTGGTCTTGACCCGCAGTCGGTTCATCTAAGAGAATTATTTCAGCTCCCAAGACCAAAATTGAGGCAATAGTGACACGTTTTTTCTGACCAAATGACAGGGCAGAAATGGGCCAATTACGAAATTCATAGAGACCACAGATTTTCAAAGTTTCATAAACTCTTGTTTCAATTTCCTGCTCGTTCACACCTCGCAAGCGAAGTCCCAGAGCCACTTCATCAAAAATCATGTTGGTTGAAATCATTTGATTGGGATTTTGCAGCACATAGCCTACTCGTTCAGCCCGCTCTGCAACAGAATCTCCTTTTATATCCTGTCCTTCCCACAGATATCGGCCTTCAGTTTGGATAAAGTTACTTAAGGCCTTGGCTAGAGTTGACTTCCCTGCTCCATTTTTCCCGACAATGGCAATCTTTTCGCCCTTTTTAATATCCAGATAAATGGATTTTAAAATCGGTCTATCATCATAAGAAAAAGACAAATCCTCTAATTTAAAGAGTGACTGCAATTCTACGGTTTCTTTTGCCAGTTCATTCTGCAGCTGAACCTGACCTTTTGAGATAGACAAGTTATCCAGATTTGCTAACTGTTCTTCCTTGGCTAAATCCACACCCAATTGACGGAGAGTGGTTAGATAAAGGGGTTCTCGAATTCCATTTTGTGTCAATAAATCAGTCGCCAGTAACTGGTCAGGACTCCCATTAAAGAGGATACGACCATCGTTTATCAAGACAATCCGATCCACAGGTCTATGCAGAACATCCTCCAAACGATGCTCAATAATAAGTGTCGTTGTTCCCTCTTCCTTATGAATCTGATCAATCAATTCGATAATATCCTGACCTGACTTGGGATCTAGATTGGCGAGTGGTTCATCAAACAAGAGAATCGGACTTTCATCAATCAAGACACCAGCCAGACTGACCCGCTGCTTTTGTCCACCTGACAAATCCTGGGGACGCTGAGCTAGTAAAGGGATAAGGTCCAGCTTTTCAGCCCATTTATGAACACGACCTTTCATCTCATCTAGAGCTGTCACGTCATTTTCCAGAGCAAAAGCCAAATCCTCTGCCACGGACAAGCCGATAAACTGTCCATCTGTATCCTGCAAAACTGTACTGACCAGATGAGACTTATCATAGATGCTCATATCAAAGGCTGCTTGCCCCTTGATCAAAAATTCTCCAGACATCTGACCCTTGTAAATATTGGGAATAATCCCATTCAAACATTGACCCAAGGTAGACTTGCCTGACCCAGATGGCCCAACAATTAAGACTTTCTCTCCCTTGTAAATGGTCAAGTCCACCCCTTGCAAGGTTGGTTCTTGTTGCGTTTCATACCGGAAAGAGAAATCCTTCCACTCAATTATAGCTTCTTTCATCTTACTCTCTTCATTCGCTTCTTAGACTTCTATTTTATCATAAATCGAACCCTTCTTACAGTCTCTTCTCGTAAAATCTTAGCGTCAAAAAGAGTCCTATCATAGCTTGCTTGCCTAACTAGTCTATAAACATCGAAAAAGACCGGTCGCCCAGCCTTTTCCTTTATGTTAATCCTTTTTCAAACTTCCTGAACGAGTCTGCGTACGTGAATAAGCTAGCAAGAGAAGAGTACCTGCGATAGCTACAGTTACAGCATTAGCAATTCCCGCAACAATCCCTTGGGCAAATACTTTTTCTGCCGCTTCTTGATAAATCACAACATCTCCAAGTGGTGCCAAGACACCCCAAACAAGAGCATTTGCAACAATCTGAATGAGGTTAAAGAAGACAATATCCTTCAACTCAAAAACACCCTGTGTTACTCGAATGTATTTTCTAAAGAGTCCGACGGCTAGACCAAAGAGACCACTAGCAATAATCCAAGTCCACCAAAGGCCGTAGCCAGCAAGAGAGTCCTTCACTGCATGACCAATTAAACCAACAAGTAATCCCACTAGAGGGCCAAAAATGATAGACAAGAGGCTCTGTACCGCATACTGAAGCTGGATGCTTGTATTTGGAACAGGTGTCGGAATGCTGATCATCCCGATGACAACAAAGAGCGCAGCTCCAACACCGATAGCAACAACTTGTTTAATTGATTGATTTTTCATCTATATTCTCCTATTTTATGATTCTATTTTCTTTATTTCAATGGTCCAAGATGAACCGACACCCACATTATAGGCCTTGGCAAAGGAACCTTGGTTGATAGCCAAACCTAAACGATAGAGAGAGTTGATGTAAAGGATGGGTTGCCCAATTCTCACATCTGCAAATGATTTGCCATAAACAACCTGATTTTGATAAACCAGCATATCTGCGTGATAGATAGTCACTTCAAAACGGTCACCAAAGTCTGGTTCCAGTTTGTAAAATTCTTCTCGTGTGATAGAGGTCCAAAGCGAACCAAAACGCACATCTAGAATATCAATAGCTCCCTTTACCAGATGATCTTCAATGATTGTCTCTACGACTGGAAGTTCCACAATCTGATCTACACTGAGCTCTGGCCCCACTTCCTCAAAAGAAATGTGACCACTAGCCAGTTTAGCACCAGTATAAGCATAAACATCACGACCGTGGAAAGTATAAGAATGCTCTGTGTTTTGACGTCTATTGGCCACTTCAGAAATTTCACGAATGGCTACAATACCAACGTGTTTCTTGATAAAAGAAAGCGTTCCATTGTCTGGCGTGACAATGTATTGATTTTTTGCAGTCTTGGCAACTACACTCTTACGTTTCGAGCCGACACCTGGATCGACCACCGATACAAATGTCGTTCCCTCAGGCCAGTAATCTACCGTCTGAAAGAGACGATAGCTCCCCTCAAAAATATTATAAGGCGTGATATCGTGCGTCAAGTGATGAATTTTTAAGGTTGGAGATTCTTCTAAAGCCACTCCAATCATAGCCGATACCGCACCATCAACCAGACCAAAGTCTGATTGTAATACCAGTAAATTATTATTCATTTTATCTCCTTGTATATCCTTTATCATACCATATTTCAGAGAAAGGTGCTAATAGCTATTTCAATTGATTAGGGTATAGTTTTACCTTATAGCAAATTTCCTACTAAAAACTCTGGTGATTAGCTAGTAGGTGCATTTTTTCTTGAAAAAAGGTATGATAGTTACATAATGAAGAAGTAGGTTTTATTATGAAAATTATCCTTGTCGGAGGGGGAAAAGTTGGTTCTGCCCTCTGTCGCTCCTTGGTTGCAGAAAAGCATGATGTTTTGCTGATTGAGCAAGACGAATCTGTCCTCAATCATATTGTCAATCGCTTTGATATCATAGGCATCCTTGGTAACGGGGCCGATTTTACCATCCTTGAGCAAGCCAGCGTCCAGGATTGTGATATCTTTATCGCCCTGACTGAATACGATGAAGTGAACATGATTGCAGCCGTTCTAGCAAAAAAAATGGGAGCTAAAGAGACCATCGTTCGGGTGCGGAACCCTGAATATTCTAACTCTTATTTCAAGGAAAAGAATATTCTCGGTTTTTCTCTTATCGTTAATCCTGAGCTCTTGGCTGCCCGTGCTATTGCTAATATCATTGACTTCCCCAACGCCCTCTCTGTCGAACGTTTCTTTGGTGGACGGGTCAGCTTGATGGAATTCGCTGTTAAATCCTCCAGTGGTCTTTGCCAAATGCCCATTTCTGATTTTCGGAAAAAATTTGGCAATGTCATTGTCTGTGCGATAGAAAGGGAACATCAAATTATCATTCCAAGCGGTGACATGACTGTACAGGATAAAGATAGAATCTTTGTCACTGGTAACCGTGTTGACATGATGCTCTTCCATAATTATTTCAAGTCTCGTGCCGTGAAGAGTCTTCTTATTGTTGGAGCTGGTAGAATTGCCTATTATCTATTAGGTATCCTCAAAGACAGTCGTATCGATACCAAGGTTATTGAAATCAATCCTGAAATCGCCAGCTTCTTTAGCGAGAAATTCCCAAATCTCTACATCGTTCAAGGAGATGGTACCGCAAAAGATATCCTGCTGGAAGAAAGTGCTCAAAACTATGATGCCGTTGCGACTCTAACAGGAGTCGATGAGGAAAATCTGATTACCTCTATGTTCCTTGACAGGGTAGGTGTACAGAAAAATATCACCAAGGTCAATCGCACCAGTCTCCTTGAGATTATCAATGCGCCTGATTTTTCAAGTATCATCACACCTAAAAGCATCGCTGTAGATACGATTATGCACTTTATTCGTGGTCGTGTTAATGCCCAGTATTCAGACCTTCAAGCCATGCACCATCTAGCCAATGGCCAAATCGAAACCCTGCAATTCCATATCAAGGAAGCTAATAAAATGACTGCCAAACCTCTTTCTCAACTAAAACTGAAAAAAGGGATTCTTATTGCAGCTATCATTCGAAAAGGCAAGACTATTTTCCCAACAGGAGAGGATATGCTGGAAGTTGGAGACAAGCTCCTAGTAACAACTTTGTTGCCAAACATCACCAAGATTTATGACTTGATTGCGAGGTAAGAAATGAATAAAAGTATGATTCGTTACCTCCTTTCAAAATTACTTTTGATTGAAGCTGTTCTTCTTTTGGTTCCTGTAGCTGTTGCTATCTATTACCGTGAATCGAGCCAAGTCTTTACAGCCCTCTTTACAACGATTGGGATTCTCGTATTACTAGGCGGTTCAGGAATTTTACAAAAGCCAAAAAATCAACGGATTTATGCCAAGGAGGGAGTCTTGATTGTTGCCCTCTGTTGGATCCTTTGGTCCTTCTTTGGTGGTCTCCCCTTTGTTTTTGCTAGGCAAATTCCCAGCGTTATCGATGCCTTTTTTGAGATCAGTTCTGGCTTTACAACTACTGGAGCAACTATTCTGAATGACGTTTCAGTTCTCAGTCGTTCCCTCCTCTTCTGGCGAAGTTTTACCCACTTGATTGGAGGGATGGGGGTGCTTGTTTTTGCGCTTGCTATTATGGATAATGCCAAGAATAGCCACCTAGAGGTGATGAAGGCTGAGGTTCCTGGCCCTGTTTTTGGCAAGGTTGTATCCAAACTCAAAAATACTGCCCAGATTCTCTATCTCCTTTATCTAGCTCTCTTCTCCCTCTTTGTCATCATCTATTATCTGGCTGGTATGCCCCTATTTGATAGTTTTATCATCGCTATGGGTACTGCGGGTACAGGAGGTTTTACAGTCTATAACGACGGGATTGCCCACTATGGTAGCTCACTGATTACCTATCTGGTTAGTATCGGAGTTTTGGTTTTTGGGGTAAATTTCAATCTCTACTACTACCTTATGCTCCGTCGCGTCAAGGCCTTCTTTGGAGATGAAGAACTTCGAGCTTACTTGGTCATTGTTCTGGTTTCTACAGGCTTGATTAGCCTTAATACCCTCTATCTCTACCCAGGATTTTCCAAGAGCTTTGAAATGGCCTTCTTCCAGGTTTCCAATATTATTACGACGACTGGTTTTGGATATGGAGACATTACCAATTGGCCCCTCTTCTCCCAGTTTATCCTCCTCTTCCTCATGGGAATCGGTGGTTCTGCTGGTTCAACCGCAGGTGGACTCAAGGTTATTCGAGGTCTCATCCTTTCAAAAATTGCCAAAAACCAAATTTTGTCAATCCTATCGCCCCACCGTGTTTTGACCCTCCATGTTAATAAAACGGTAATTGACAAAGATACCCAACATAAGATTCTCAAGTACTTTGTCATCTATTCTATGATTTTGCTATCCCTTATCTTTATTGTCAGCCTAGATAGCAATGATTTTCTGGTTGTAACCAGTGCTGTCTTTAGCTGTTTCAATAACATCGGGCCTATTCTAGGAACGACATCTAGTTTCTCAATCTTTAGTCCTATCTCAAAAATTCTTCTCTCCTTTGCAATGATTGCAGGCCGTTTGGAGATTTACCCAATCTTACTTCTCTTTATGAAGAGAACTTGGTCTAAGAGATAAAATACAACCACACCTTGTATCTAACAAAGTGTGGTGTTTTTATTTCAGACCACCTCCTCAACTCAACCAACTCTTTTTAAACCAAGCGAGACACTTCAGATCCTGACTTATACTCAATGAAAATCAAAAAGCAAACTAGGAAGCTAGCTATAGACAGTACTTGAGTACGACAAGGCGAAGCTGACGTGGTTTGAAGAGATTTTCGAAGAGTATTAAGGAATTTAAGATCCCAAAAAACAACCCTCAGTCGACTGACCGAGGGTTCCTTTTCATTATTCAAGAACTTGATTAGCTCAACGCATCCAATGCATCATCCATTGAAAGAACTTCGTGGAAGACACGTTGTGTCAATTCAGTTTTTTGTTCTGGAGTGAGGTATTTAGTGTTTACACAGTATCCAGAGATACGTACGATAACATCTTCACCTGACATGATCTTTTCGTAAACATCGTTCAAGTCCATAACGTTCAAGTTAACGTGTTGTCCACCGTTTTCGAAGTAACCATCAAGGATTGTTACCAAGTTATCAACTTGTTCGTCACGAGTCTTACCAAGAGCGCGAGGTGAAACTTGAGTTGTCAATGAGATACCATCAGCTGCATAACTAAAGTCAAGGCTAGAAAGTGAGTTCAAGTTTTGCAACCATCCACCTTTAGCTTTGTTAGATGGGTTAGCACCTGGTGAGAAGAATTCAAGTTTAGACAAGTTCACAGAACCATCTTCGTTGAGATATACACCTTTGTGTACTGGTGAGTTACCAGTTTGTTTAGAGTAAGCAACGTTAGATGTGATAGTCAAAAGTGAAACCGTAGCTTCTGCGTCTTTGTAAAGTTTGTGGCTACGTAGACGAGTTGTGTAAGCTTCGATCAACCATTCTGCCAATTCGTTTGAACGAGGATCATCTTCACCCCAACGTGGGTATTCACCGATTGTTTCGTAATCGTAGATATAGCCATTTTCGTCACGGATTGGTTTAACTGTAGCGTATTTGATAGCTGACAATGTATCAACAGTGTTAGCAAATCCACAGATACCGAATCCCATGTTTGCACGTTGTTTAGTTGGCAAGAATGCCATTTGAACAGCTTCGTAGTTGTACTTATCAGTCATGTAGTGGATGATGTTCAAAGCATCTACGTAAGTGTCAGTCAACCAGTCAAGAGATTTTTCAAAGTTTTCTTTAACTGATTCGAATTCAAGAACTTCGTCACGAATTGGTTCGATGTCAAATACTTTGTAGTCTTTGTGAACATCGTCGTAACCACCGTTCAAACCAGTAAGAAGAGCTTTCAATACGTTTACACGTGCACCGAAGTACTGGATGTTGTGACGTTGTTCTTCATTTTCTGGGTCAAGTGGAGACACACAACATGAGATACAGCTCATTTCACCGTATCCGTCTTTGGCCATTGTTGTAACACCTTCGTATTGGATAGAAGAGTGTTTGTGGCTCATGTGCATACAGTAGCGACGGAAGTTGTATGGCAATTTGTCAGTCCAAAGAACTGTCAAGTTTGGTTCTGGAGAGTTACCGATATTGTCAAGAGTGTTCAAGAAACGGTAGTCCATCTTAGTAACACGGTGACGACCGTCGTTACCCATACCAGCCATAGAAGTTGTGATGAAAGTTGGGTCACCTGAGTACAATTGGTCATAAGCTTTTGTACGAGCAAATTTAACTGTACGAAGTTTCATAACGAAATCATCAACGAATTCTTGGATTTCTGATTCAGTAAATGTACCACGAGCAAGGTCACGTTCTGCAAAGATGTCCAATACGATTGGCACACGTCCTAGAGATGTAGCAGCACCGTTGATAACACGGCAGACAGACATGAAGGCGATGTTAACCCATTGGATAGCTTCTTTAACGTTCATCGCTGGTTTGCGAACATCAACTCCGTAAAGGTCACCCAAGCGAACAACTTGTTGCAATGCTTGGTATTGAAGGTTGATTTCTTCACGAAGACGGATTGTTTCTTCATCGATTTCTTCGATTGCATTCCAGTCGTTTACTTTTTCTTGCATCAAGTAGTCTGCACCGTAAAGAGCAAGACGTGCGTAAACACCGATGATACGTCCGCGTGAGTAGGCATCTGGAAGACCAGTTACAGTGTGTGCGTGACGAGCGCGACGAATGTTTGAAGTGTAAGCGCGGAAGATACCGTCGTTAACTGTTGTTACGTATTTAGTGAAAATTTCGTGAACAGCTGGGTCTGGTTCGTATCCATTTTCTTTCAAAGTAGTTTCAGCCATACGGATACCACCTTTTGGCATGAAGTTCAATTTGAAGAGTTCGTCATTTTGGATACCAAAGATAACTTCGTTTTCTTTATCGATAAATCCAGCAGGGATATCAGCGATAGAAGTTGGACGAGTGTCCATTGGGAAACGAGTTTCTTCGTAGTGAGCCTTAGTTTCTTCTACAATTTTTTTGATGTGAAGTGAACGTTCTGTTGGTCCTGCAAGGAAGCTTTCGTCTCCATCGTAAGGTGTGTAGTTAGCTTGTACGAAGCGTGATACACTTGCTTTTTCTTTCCAATCTACGCCTTTGAAGCCTTCCCAAGCTTTGTCAAAAATATCTTGTGCTTCAACAACTGTCTTAACAACCATGTTAATGTCCTCTTTTTTCTTTCTAGTAACAACCATCTGTTACATTCATGAGACAAGTATACCACACAGTAACCGATTTCAACAAGTGGAAAATCCCTATTTTTACACTTTCTTTTCTAAAACAGTCTATATTTTGTTCCGAACTGTATTATATTTTTGAAAAAACAAAGTCCTTTTTTCTTTTTTTTTCAAAAAAAAGGGTATAATAAAAGAAAATAAGCAGTAAAAAGGTGCTAGGCATGTTGATTTTCCCCTTATTAAATGATTTGTCAAGAAAAATCATCCATATTGACATGGATGCCTTTTTTGCTGCGGTGGAAATCAGAGATAATCCTAAACTCAGAGGAAAACCTGTCATTATCGGAAGCGACCCTCGGCAAACAGGTGGACGTGGTGTCGTTTCCACTTGTAGCTATGAGGCGCGAGCTTTTGGTGTCCATTCAGCCATGAGCTCTAAGGAAGCCTATGAGCGTTGTCCCCAGGCCGTCTTCATCTCAGGAAATTATGAGAAATACAAAGCTGTGGGACTCCAGATTCGAGCTATTTTTAAGCGCTATACAGATTTGATTGAACCCATGAGCATTGACGAAGCCTATTTGGATGTGACAGAAAATAAACTCGGTATCAAGTCAGCAGTCAAAATCGCTCGCCTCATTCAAGAGGATATCTGGCAAGAACTTCATCTAACTGCTTCTGCTGGCGTTTCTTACAATAAATTCTTAGCTAAAATGGCCAGTGATTATCAAAAGCCACATGGTCTGACAGTGATTCTACCTGACCAGGCTGAGGACTTTCTCAAACAAATGAATATTTCCAAGTTTCATGGAGTAGGAAAGAAGACAGTAGAACGTCTTCATCAAATGGGGATTTTTACCGGCGCTGATCTACTTAAAGTTCCTGAAATGACCCTAATAGACCGTTTTGGAAGACTGGGCTATGACCTTTATCGAAAGGCTCGAGGTATCCACAATTCCCCCGTCAAATCCAATCGCATCCGTAAATCAATCGGGAAAGAGAAAACCTATGGGAAAATTCTACGTGCCAAGGAAGACATCAAAAAAGAGCTGACTCTTCTATCAGAAAGAGTCGCTCTCAATCTACATCAACAAGAAAAAACTGGAAAAATTGTCATTTTGAAAATCCGCTACGAGGACTTTTCAACTCTTACTAAACGAAAAAGTCTTGCTCAAAAAACACAGGACGCTAGTCAGATAAGCCAAATAGCCCTGCAACTCTATGAAGAGTTAAGCGAGAAAGAAAGAGGTGTCCGCCTGTTGGGGATTACCGTGACTGGATTTTAAAACCTTGAAGAGTTGCCCCTTCAAGGTTTTTCTTATACAAATAAACGAACAAAGCTATAAAGCAATAAGATACCACCAAGCACGATACGGTATTTACCAAAAAGAGTAAAGTCGTGTTTTTTCACATAGCTTGTCAAGAAGCGAATAGCCACCATACTAACTGCAAAAGCGACTCCCATCGCAACCAAGAGCAAGAACAATTGCCCAAAACTCAAGAGCTGTCCTGCTTTTATAAATTTGAAAATCTTTAATGCGCTAGCTCCAAACATAACAGGAATTCCAAGATAGAAGGTGAATTCTGTCACAACAGAACGACTGGTTCCATTTAACAAACCACCTACAATCGTTGCACCTGAACGGCTAGTCCCTGGTAAAAGGGCAAGAACTTGGAAGAGTCCGATATAGAAAGCTGTCGTATAAGGAAGTTTGTCCAACTCTGTTACACTTGGCTCGATAGCACGCGCTTTATTGCGCTTTTCCAAATAGATAAAGGCAATCCCATAGATAATCAACATGAGAGCAACAGAAACCATATTATGGAAGTGGGTATCAAACCAATCATCAAATTTAAAGACGGCAAGTAAAGGCAAAGTGGCAACCAAGACCTTCAACCACAGTCTCCAAGTCTTACGAACTTCCTGCTTATCCTTAGTCGGTTTGAAAGGATTGAGCTTGTTAAAGTAAATGACCATAACCGCTAAAATCGCACCAAGCTGAATCACGACATTAAACATGGACATAAAAGCTTCATTCTGATTTTGGTATTGAATAAACTCCTCTGCTAAAATCAAGTGACCTGTACTGGAAATCGGCAACCATTCCGTAATTCCTTCAACAATCCCGAAGAAGATAGATTTTAAAATTTCAATAAGATACATAGATTACTCCTTTTTTCTATCTTCCATTATAGCATACTTTTTCAGTCTATGGCAGTTCTCTTTAAAAGGCACCGATACTGCCACCACCTCCGCCTCCAGAGAAGCCACCACCAGAACTTCCACTTCCAGAAGATACAGAGTAGGTACTTGCTGTATTTGCGACGCTGGCATAATGGCTCATTTGTGCTGTTGAATGATAAAACATGCCATGCCAACCATAGTCTACATAGAGATTGATATCTGGATTTCCCACTTTAATCTGATGAACCTTCATCAAATGGCTGACCTTGTCCGCATAGCCAAATAAGGTTGCATAGACCAAGAGGCGATTCCAGACCACAATACTTTCCAATTCAGCCTGATCCAATCGTGCAATCTCACGCAACATATTTTCAAAACTGGTCCAGAGATAGTAGACTTCTGCTCCTGCTTCATTTAGGACGCCATCACGATTATCTAGTCGAAGCTTCCAATAATAGAAAACAGCCAAAACCAAACCTAGAAAACCAAGTATTGGCAAGGGAATGTAAAGATAGCCATAAACATCCAAACTGTACAAGAACAAACCAAATCCAATAAATAGGGGCAAGATAGTCAAGACCCCCATACCCACTTGCAAGGCCTTTTCCCCACCAGTCAAAGGACGATAGTAATTCGGAAGCCCCCAGAAGGTAACCCGATTTCTCACTCCTTCTTGCATCTGGTTCAATACTTCTTCAAAAGAAGATTTGAGCTGACGCCCCTTTGCTTGAATCCGTTTTTCATCAGCAGCTTTAGCTCTACGATAAAGACTATCAGATACCTTGTAATCCGCAAACAAATTGGAAAGAATCTCTTCTTTTTTGCCTGAAAAGGCCAGATTTAGGCAGTCTTTCTCAAAGCTTGACAAACCATTTTCTTTTACTAGCCTTAACCCAACTGCATCCCCTTCTGAAATAATAGATACATTCCCACGGTCTATCACATCTAACAAGGTAGCTTGAATAAGTTGATCAAAGGTGAATTTTCCAGCTCCCTTGACCAAGGGACTCACTTCCTCCAAGGAGGTCGAGTAGATAGCCTCCGATAAAACCATAGGTTCTAATTCCATTGGTGGTTCATAGAGACGATGATTTTTAGCATATTTGACTGAAGGAATGGTCTTTCTTCTATAAATAAAATAGAAGCAAGCACTCAATAACAAGGAGATAGAAAGTATGGAAGGAAACACCCAAGTAACGAGTTGTTTACTTTGCTCTTTTTCTTTAAAAATCGAGTCTTCTATCTTATTAAACTCTTCTAAACGATTCCCTTTCAAACCCTGATCCCTAGCGCTAGCAAAAGCAGTCCGAGGCCAATAGGCATGTAATTCAACTCCACGCTTAGACGGAAGATTGTCTAAACGAATAGTATAATCAAGGTTACTCTTTTCAATCGTTCCTTCTTTAAAGAGTTTCCCTGTATGGAAGTAGAGTTTTTCAGCCCCCTTTTCTCCCCTTACATGAAATTCAAACTTTCCAATAGCCCCTGAACTATCTGTCAGCGGTTGCCAATTTAATTCAGCGATATCTTCATAAAGAAAAAGCAAGTTCTTTAAATTCCAGACAAGGTCAACTTCAACTGTGTCACCTTCCTGACCTGGATTATAAACTTTAACAGTATAACCATCTGCGCCTTCTATCACTTCGCTAGTAACGTCTGCTAGTTCAGCACCATTTTTCGAAGCCTGAACCTTTGGATGAGAGTCAATGTCAAACCCACTAGGCATCTTGCCAGCACGTCCAAGCCCCACGATTTGGCCTTTAAAGTCCTCCTCAAACTGATAAACTATCTTCTGTCTAAATTCTGCCGTGTTGTCTGCATGAATATACAAATCACCTTGATAAGAGTTTATCTTAAAATCAATGGCAAAAACAGAGAGTGGCAGAAGGCAAAACAAGCCTAACACCAGTAAGAAAAAAGTTTTTTTCATCAAACAAGCCCCCTTTTTATCTTTGCTATCATTATATCATTTTTTCTCAAGTAAGGGCTTACCCATATTGAAAAATAGAGTTTTTTTCGATAAAATAGGAGACAGTTATTTTTTAATAGATTAGAAATAGGAGAAATCATGAGAAAAATATACTTATCTATTTTCACAAGTCTCTTGCTGATGCTGGGACTTGTCAATGTTGCTCAAGCCGATGAATATTTACGCATCGGAATGGAAGCGGCATATGCCCCCTTTAACTGGACTCAGGACGATGATAGCAATGGGGCTGTCAAAATCGACGGGACTAACCAGTACGCTAATGGATATGATGTTCAAATCGCCAAGAAAATCGCTAAGGACTTAGGCAAAGAACCTTTGGTTGTTAAGACCAAGTGGGAAGGTCTAGTTCCTGCCCTTACTTCTGGTAAAATTGACATGATTATCGCAGGTATGAGTCCTACTGCTGAACGTAAACAAGAAATTGCCTTTTCAAGCAGCTACTACACTAGCGAGCCTGTCCTACTTGTCAAAAAAGATTCTGCCTATGCAAATGCCAAATCTTTGGATGACTTTAATGGTGCAAAAATCACTTCTCAACAAGGTGTTTACCTTTATGACTTGATTTCACAAATCTCAGGCGCTAAAAAAGAAACTGCTATGGGAGACTTCGCTCAAATGCGCCAAGCACTTGAGGCTGGTGTCATTGATGCCTATGTTTCTGAACGTCCAGAAGCTCTGACTGCCGAAGCAGCCAACTCTAAGTTTAAAATGGTTCAAGTAGAGCCAGGTTTCAAGACTGGAGAAGAAGACACAGCTATCGCCATTGGACTTCGTAAAGATGACAACCGTATTAGCCAAATCAATGCCAGCATTGAAACCATTTCAAAAGATGATCAAGTTGCCCTGATGGATCGTATGATCAAGGAACAACCTGCCGAAGCCACAACAACTGAAGAGGCTAGCAGTAGTTTCTTTAGCCAGGTTGCTAAAATTCTTTCTGAAAACTGGCAACAACTCTTGCGTGGTGCTGGTATCACTCTTTTAATCTCTATCGTCGGAACCATCACAGGTCTCATTATCGGCCTTGCCATTGGTGTTTTCCGTACTGCTCCTCTCTCTGAGAATAAAGCCATTTATGGCCTACAAAAACTAGTCAGCTGGATCCTCAACGTCTACATTGAAATTTTCCGTGGTACTCCAATGATCGTTCAATCGATGGTTATCTACTATGGAACTGCCCAAGCTTTCGGTATCAACCTTGACCGTACACTGGCTGCTATCTTCATCGTTTCAATCAATACCGGTGCCTACATGACCGAAATCGTTCGTGGTGGTATCCTGGCAGTTGACAAGGGACAATTTGAAGCTGCGACTGCTCTTGGTATGACTCATAACCAAACCATGCGTAAGATTGTCCTACCTCAGGTTGTCCGCAATATCCTACCAGCAACTGGTAATGAATTTGTCATCAATATCAAAGATACATCTGTATTGAACGTTATCTCTGTTGTCGAACTTTATTTCTCAGGAAATACCGTGGCAACGCAAACCTATCAATACTTCCAGACATTTACAATCATCGCCGTGATTTACTTTGTCCTCACCTTTACCGTAACACGTATCCTACGCTTCATCGAACGCCGCATGGACATGGATACCTATACTACAGGTGCTAACCAAATGCAAACGGAGGATTTGAAATAATGACACAAGCAATCCTTGAAATTAAACACCTCAAAAAATCCTATGGACAAAACGAAGTGCTAAAAGACATTTCTCTGACTGTCCACAAGGGAGAGGTCATCTCTATCATCGGAAGCTCTGGAAGCGGAAAATCAACCTTCCTACGCTCCATTAACCTCCTTGAAACGCCAACTGATGGACAAATCCTTTATCATGGACAAAACGTCCTCGAAAAAGGCTATGACCTCACGCAATACCGTGAAAAGTTGGGAATGGTTTTCCAATCCTTTAACCTCTTTGAAAATCTCAACGTGCTTGAAAACACAATTGTCGCTCAGACAACTGTCCTTAAACGCGAACGTACAGAAGCTGAAAAGATTGCCAAAGAAAACCTAGAAAAGGTCGGCATGGGGGAACGCTACTGGCAAGCCAAACCAAAACAACTCTCAGGTGGTCAAAAACAACGTGTGGCCATCGCTCGTGCCCTTTCAATGAATCCTGACGCCATTCTCTTTGATGAACCAACATCAGCTCTCGATCCAGAAATGGTTGGAGAAGTCCTCAAAATCATGCAAGATCTGGCTCAGGAAGGCTTGACTATGATTGTCGTAACCCACGAAATGGAATTCGCCCGTGATGTCTCTCACCGTGTTATCTTCATGGATAAGGGTGTAATCGCTGAAGAAGGTAAACCAGAAGACCTCTTCACTAATCCTAAAGAAGACCGTACAAAAGAATTCCTTCAACGTTATCTCATACTCAATGAAAATCAAAGAGCAAACTAGGAAGCTAGCCGCAGGCTGTACTTGAGTACGGCAAGGTGAAGCTGACGTGGTTTGAATTTGATTTTCGAAGAGTATCAAATAAAAAGAAAAGGCTGCAGCAATTGTGCAGTCTTTTTGTTATCCTATAAATGAAAAGGCAGACCCTATTCAAGAATCCACCATTATCCAAAGATTAATCTTCAAATTTTTCATGATTTTTATCATAGAAATCAATTAAACCTAGAGCCGTTTCAAACGAAATATTTTTAACTTTTGCACGCCCCTGCGCTAGAGCAATGATAGACATTTCACGAGCATTCGTTTCTTTAGAGATACGGTAGCCTGTGATTTTCTTATCACGAACCCAGCCAACAACTGATTCTACTTTTTCAAAGTTTGACTTAGCCATGTCTTTCTCCTATTTTCTTATTTACGATATTTAATTGTATACGCTTTTATGCTTTTTGTCAATAAAAAAACATATATTCAATAAAATAAACGCCCTTATTTTTACTTGCTATCTTATTAAAGCTTATAATATATAGGTTTTTCACTGTCGAAAACAATTTTTATAGTTCTTTAAAACAATTGTATTATTAAATCTTATTTATGTAATAATATTCATATTTGACAGATGCTGATTCTCGATAATCTAGACATATTCTAATCTTATTTCATATTATTTATTCCACTGTAAAACAAAAAAATTTGACAAAATAATCTTCTGCTCTAAACCATTTCTAACGAGTATTTTTCTCCTTTTAGACTTTTTCATGTCTGCACCAGCATTCAATCATTTGGTCAACTTGTACTATTTATTTACTTTATCAATATTCCTTTTTATTTCTTCAAACCTATAAAAAGATGAGTAGTTAGGAAACAATAGTATCCTATCTTCCAACATTTTCCACTGTTTTTATCTTCTTAGTATCTTATCACTCTTCTCAGTTAACTCAGTATAAGGCTTCTCATTAGTATTGATTATTTTTTCTAATCCCTATTATATTTAGCCAAATTTCAGATTAGCTATATATAAAATAGTAGATTTCAAAAAACTCCTTACATATAACAAGTAATTTTACTCCCTTACTATAAACTGAATCAAAAAACATAGGTACTATAATGAGTTATGATAGAAATAGCGTAATCGATTTCCTAAGTCCATAGGAATCGCCCCCTTTCTTCATCTTCATTATAGCACCTATACATCAATTGTGCAAATAATATGATATTTTTTTATTAGTCCTCAGACAAGCATATTATAGAGCGTTTCGTTACCATTTAAGTTAATATAAGCTGGATCAAAACCTTCCATTCGACGAATCAAGCCTGCATAATCATGCTTATCTGCCAAGGCAATCCCAATCAATACTGGGCCTGTCCCCTTGCTAGCTCGCTTAATATACTCAAAACGTGTGATATCATCATTTGGCCCCAAGATATCATTTACAAACTCACGCAAAGCCCCCGGACGCTGTGGAAAATTAACCACAAAGTAATGCTTGATCCCATCATAAATCAAGGCACGCTCTTCCATTTCCGGCATACGGTTGATATCATTATTTCCTCCAGAAATGATACAACAAATGGTTTTCCCCTTGATATATTCAGCCAAAACCTCTAAAGAAGCGATACTAGCCGCTCCAGCAGGCTCAGCTACAATCCCTTGCTTAGAGTAGAGGTCAATCAAGGTTTCAGAAATCAATCCCTCATCGACACCTACTAAGGTTTGAACATGTTGACGAGTTGCTTCATAGGTCAACTGACCTACCTTTTGTACAGCAATCCCATCTGCAAATTTGTCAATTTCTTTGAGCTTAACAGGTCCACCAGCTTCAAAGGCAGCCTTCATAGAACGCGCTCCATTAGCCTCTACCCCAATGACTTCAATCTCTGGACTTGTTTCCTTGATATAGGTAGAAACCCCAGCAATGAGACCACCGCCGCCAACAGGAACCAAGACAGCATCAAAATCAATCGATTCTTTTCGAGCTTCTTCTAAAATCTCATAAGCAACTGTCCCTTGACCTGCCTGAACATGGGCATCATCAAAAGGATCAATAAAGGTACGATTTTCAGAAACTGTAAATTCTTGAGCTGCTTTGGCTGAGGCATCAAAGGTATCTCCAACTAATTTAATAGTCACGAAGTCCCCACCAAAAAAGCGAACTTGACCAATCTTTTGTTGCGGAGTAGTAATGGGCATAAAGATAGTAGCAGGAATCTTCATTTCATTACAAGTATAGGCAACTCCCTGCGCATGATTTCCCGCAGAAGCACAGACTACCCCACGCTCACGTTCTTCCTTGCTGAGCTGGGAAATGGCATAATAGGCACCACGGATCTTAAAAGAACGAACACGTTGTGCATTTTCTTTTTTCAAATAAATCTTAGCACCATACTTCTCCGATAAATAATGGTCATAATCAAGCGGTGTATTAACGACCACACCATTCAAGACCTTGTGAGCCTTGATTATATCTTTTGAACTTAACATCATTTTCTCCTAGACTATTTCATACTTATCGCAATCCATTCTTTTAAAAAGAGATGAATTGATTATAAAAGCGAGTTAGTCCCCCAACTCGCCTTCACCTTAATCTCTATCAATTAGTTATAGATTTTGAATGCATCATCGTCATTTTTACCAACAAATGGCATTGCTTTACGCAATTCTGCACCAACTTTTTCAATTTCAAGGTTAGCTGCTTGTTCACGGTAAGCAGTCAATTTTGGACGTCCAGCTTTATAGTCATTTACAAATCCATTTGCAAATTTACCATTTTGGATGTCTGCCAAGACAGCTTTCATGTTTTCTTTAACTTGCTCAGTAATTACACGTGGACCTGATACATAGTCACCGTACTCAGCAGTGTTTGAAATTGATTGACGCATTTTCTTGAATCCACCTTCATAGATCAAGTCAACGATTAATTTCATTTCGTGAAGAACTTCAAAGTAAGCCAATTCTGGAGCGTATCCTGCTTCTGTCAAGACTTCGAAACCAGCTTCGATAAGAGCAGTCAAACCACCGCAAAGTACAGCTTGTTCACCAAACAAATCTTCTTCAGTTTCTTCTTTGTAAGTTGTTTCAAGAAGACCTACACGAGCTGCTCCAACACCTTTACACCAGTCCATAGCAATGTTTTTCGCATTTCCTGTTGCATCTTGGTATACTGCGTAAAGAGCTGGAACACCAAATCCTTCTTCATAAGTACGACGTACCAAGTGTCCTGGTCCTTTAGGAGCACACATGAAGACATCTACATCTGCAGGTACTTTGATAAATTCAAAGTGGATGTTGAAACCGTGAGCAAATCCAACTGCATTTCCAGCTTCCAAGTTTGGAGCGATTTCTGCTTCGTACAATTCTTGTTGGATTTCGTCTGGTGCCAAAATCATGATAACATTAGCCAATTTAGTAGCTTCTGCTACTGTATAAGTGTCAAATCCGTCTTCTTTTGCTTTGTCAAAAGATTTACCTGGACGTACACCGATAATGACATCGCGACCTGAATCACGCAAGTTTTGAGCATGCGCATGTCCTTGTGAACCATAACCGATAACGGCGATTTTTTTACCGTCAAGTGCTGCTACTTTAACATCTTTTTCGTATTCCATTTGAACTGCCATAGTTTTTTCTCTCTTTTCTATTATTTATTGCCTTTTAGGCTGGTTTAACAAATTTAAAATATTTTTATACTCAATGAAAATCAAAGAGCAAATTAGGAAGCTAGCCGCAGGCTGTACTTGAGTACGGCAAGGCAAAGCTGACGTGATTTGAATTTGATTTTCGAAGAGTATTAATCGCGGGTAAATCCAGTTGCACCAGTTCGAGCAATATTGCGAATACCGTATGGTCGAATGACTCGCAACAGGGCTTCGCTCTTTTCTGCATTTCCTGTCATCTGAATAGTAATTGAACTTGGTGCTACGTCTACCACCGTTGCACGGAAAGGTTGAATAATCGCCAGAATCTCAGCTCGTTTCTCAGCTGGCGCTGACATCTTAACCAAAATCACCTCGCGCTCCAAATGAGGCTTGTCTGTAATATCACGAATGCGAATCACATCAATCTGACGATTGAGCTGCTTGATGATTTGCTCCACTTCATCATGAGAAGCAACATCAATAATAATAGTGATACGCGATACATTCGGATCTTCTGTTGCTCCAACAGAGATGCTTTCAATATTAACCTGACGGCGAGACAGGACACCGGTAAAGCGATTGAGGACTCCTGAACGATTTTGTAGTTTTGCTGTTAACATTCTACGCATGGAACTTCACCCCCAACATCTCATGATTACTCTTACCAGCTGGCACCATTGGTAGCACTTGTTCCTTACGAGAAATATCTACCTCGATTAGCATAGGAACATCCTCAGTGATGACTTCAAGGTCTTGAGCCAAGGTCTCAGGATTGTCAAACTTATAGTTTCTAATACCATAAGCCTGTGCCATCAATTGGAAATCAGGAAGGGTATCAAAGACTGACTCTGATGTTCTACCTTCATAGAAGGATTCCTGCCACTGGCGAACCATTCCAAGTGAGTGGTTGTTCAGCATAACAACCTTGATTGGCACCTTGTAAATGTTCAAAATAGCCAATTCCTGGTTGGTCATTTGGAAACCACCATCCCCAACAAACAAGACTACTTCCTTATCTGGGTTAGCAATTTTAGCACCGATTGCTGCTGGAATTCCGAATCCCATGGTTCCCAAACCACCTGAAGTCACTAACTGACGCTCATTTTGGTAAGGATAATACTGGGCTGTCCACATTTGGTGTTGACCAACGTCTGTGACCACAATGGCATCTCCATTCGTCAATTCACCAATTCGTTCAATAACGGCTTGCGGTTGAACCACACGCTCTTTTTTGTCATAAGAACGAACACGGTTCTTGTCTTTAGTAACCTTCTCAATCCATTTCTCAGTATTGTTATGAACGGTTGGTTCGGCCAGCAACATTTGCAAGGCTTTCTTAGCATCTCCAACTACAGGAATATCTGAACTGATAATCTTTCCGATCTCAGCTGGGTCAATATCAATGTGGGCAACCTTAGCATTCTTAGCAAAGGTCTTTGGATTTCCTGTCAAGCGGTCATCGAAACGGCAACCAATACTAATCATAAAGTCCGCTTCCGTCATGGCAATATTAGCTGCGAATGACCCGTGCATGCCTCCCATTCCAAGGAAGAGTGGATGACTCGTTGCAATCGTTCCTTGTCCCAAAAGACTGGTTACCACCGGAATTTGATAGCGTTCTGCAAATTCATTTAATTCTGCAGCAGCTTCAGCATAACTAATTCCACCACCAGCTAGCAAGACTGGTTTTTTAGCCTTGGATAATTGCTTCAAGATTTTCTTGATTTGCATATCATTTGGCTCAAGAGTCGGCTGATAGCTTGGTAGGTTCACTTCTGGTGAATAAATGAAGTCTGTTTCTAAAGCAGATACGTCTTTAGGTAGGTCAATGACGACTGGCCCTGGTCGACCTGTAGTTGCTATATGAACAGCTTCCGTAATGATACGAGGAATATCAGCTGTCTCACGAACTTGGTAATTGTACTTAGTGATTGGCATGGTAATTCCCACAATGTCTGCCTCCTGAAAGGCATCCTTCCCAATCCCAGCTCGCGCCACCTGACCTGTAAAGACCAAAAGGGGAACGCTATCGCTCATGGCATCCGCAATCCCTGTAATGGCATTTGTTGCTCCCGGTCCGCTAGTGACGACGGCAACACCCAACTTTCCAGTTGATTTGGCATAACCTTCAGCTTCATGCAGGCAACCTTGCTCATGGCGTCCTAGAATGTGACGAATGCCTTTAAAATTATATATCGCATCATAAAAAGGCAAGACAGCACCACCAGGATAACCAAAGATGGTATCAATTCCTAAATCACGAAGTGTTTCCAAAACTAGGTCCGACCCCGTCTTAGGAGATTCTAAACTGATTTTCTCCATTGTTCCCCTTTCTCTTCTCTTAAAAATAACTTGTTACTATCATACCATTTTTTCAAAAATTTTCAAGACAAAAGAAGAAATTTTCTGAATTTTCTATTTTAACGTTTATTTATGAATGTTATTTTTGTTTTTATTAAAAAGATACCGATTTCATTATTCAAAAAGAAAAAAGAACTGATTTCTCAGTTCTTCATTAATCTTATTCCACACTAAATAGGTATGGGTAAACAGGTTGTTGACCTTGATGAATCTCGACTTCAACATCTTCGAATTCTTCTGCGATTTCTTGAGCAATTTCATTGGCAAGTTCTTCGCTTCCATCTTCACCGACATAGAAGGTTACGATTTCACTATCTTCATCCAACATATGTTTCAAGGTTTCAGTCAAGGTTTGGTGCATGTCAGGGTTTGACACGAGAATTTTCCCATCCACCATACCAAGATTATCGTTTTCATGGATTTCTAAACCATCAATGGTTGTATCACGCACAGCTGTTGTGACGCTTCCACTAACGACATCGCTGAGGGCTGCAGTCATACGCTCTTGGTTTTCTTCGATGGACTTGCTTGGATCAAAGGCGAGAAGACTTGTCAAACCTTGTGGCAAAGTACGAGCTTCCACCACTACTGCTGGTTGCTCCAAAACTTCTGCTGCAGATTGAGCTGCCATGAAGATATTCTTGTTATTTGGCAAGAAGATAATGTTACGAGCATTGACCTGCTCAACAGCCTTGATAAAGTCTTCTGTTGAAGGGTTCATAGTTTGACCACCTTCGATAACATAATCAACACCTTGGGAACGGAAGATATCTGCTAGGCCTTTACCAGCCACTACAGCAATCAAAGCATACTCTTTTTCTTCAGCTGGCTTGCTAACTTGAGCAGCTTCTTTTTCAACCTGTGCTTCGTGTTGGTTACGCATATTGTCAACTTTTACCTTGACCAAGCTACCATATTTGAGACCTTCTTGCATAACAAGTCCTGGATCTTCTGTATGGACATGGACTTTGACGATTTCATCATCATTGACAACAAGGAGAGAGTCTCCAAGTTCATTCAAGTAGTTACGGAATTCGTCGTAGTCAAAGTCTTTGGCATAGGTTGGACCTTGCTTAAGAGCTACCATGATTTCAGTACAGTAACCAAATGTGATGTCCTCAGTCGCTACGTGACCAGCTACAGACTTATGGTGCTCTGCATTGATCATTTCACTCATGTTGGCAGGAGTCGCTACAAAGTCCTCAGATGCAATATATTCACCAGTAAGGGCTGAAAGGAAACCTTCGTAGATGAAGACCAGTCCTTGACCACCTGAATCCACAACGCCAACTTCCTTCAAGACTGGAAGCATATCTGGCGTTTTAGCTAGAGCGGTTTTAGCACCTTCCAAGGCTGCACGCATTACCTCAACAGCATCATCTGTTTGCTCAGCCTTTTTCTTAGCACCGATAGCAGCTCCACGCGAAACTGTCAAAATCGTTCCTTCAACTGGTTTCATAACGGCCTTATAGGCAACTTCCACACCTGATTGGAAGGCAAGGGCCAAGTCTTGACCTGTTAGCTCGTCTTTATCCTTGATGGCTTGTGAAAATCCACGGAAAAGCTGAGACGTAATAACACCTGAGTTTCCACGCGCCCCCATCAAAAGCCCTTTGGCAAGAATACTCGCTACCTCGCCAACAGTAGAAGCTGGCTTATCAGCAACTTCCTTAGCACCATTTTCAATGGTCATTCCCATATTTGTACCAGTATCTCCATCTGGAACTGGAAAGACGTTTAATGAATTGACATATTCAGCTTGCTTATTCAAGCGAGTTGATGCAGCCTGCACCATTTCTTGAAATAAGCTAGTAGTAATTTTTGACACGGTTATTCTCCTACAACTTTGATATTTTGAATGTAGACATTTACAGTCTGAGCAGTAATTCCAAGTTGGTTTTCCAAACTAAAACGAACACGCTCTTGAATGTTTTTTGACACTTCGCTAATCTTTGTTCCGTAGCTCAACACGGTATATACATCAACTGCAATACTGCCATCTTCGGCCGCCTTTACGACGACACCTTTGGAATAATTTTCCTTACCTAGAAGGGCTTGGAAATTATCTTTGAGGGCATTTTTACTAGCCATACCGACCACACCAAAAATCTCAGTTGCTGCTCCACCTACGACGGTTGCAATCACTTCATCTGTTAGTTCGATTTGACCATCTTTTGTATTAATTTTTACAGTCATCCTTTTTACCTCAACTAGTTGATACTCTATTTTATCATATTTCAGCCCAAGTGTAAAAGCAGAATACTGTATCAGCGGATATTTACTCTATTTTTCAAATGATTTTATACCTACAGTAAAAGAAAAAAGACCCTAAGGTCTCCTTACTTTTATTATTAAACGCGTTCAACTTTACCTGATTTCAAAGCACGAGCTGAAGCCCAAACTTTTTTAGGTTTACCATCGATAAGAACAGTAACTTTTTGAAGGTTTGGTTTTACGGCACGTTTTGTTTGGTTCATCGCGTGTGAACGGTTGTTTCCTGATACAGTCTTACGACCTGTAAAGTAACATACTTTAGCCATTGTGTTTTCCTCCTATTAGATCTAATATAGCGGATGTGCTAGCACCACATACCGTACTATGTTATCACACTTTCTTCTTTTTTGCAAGGGAATTGGAAGATTTTTTTATTTAACGTAGACAATCCCCAACTTCCCAAAAGCCACATCTCCACGGATAGTCAAAGTTTTACTGGTTGGAGCTAGAGAAGTATCTGCCTTTGCTACACCACAGAAAGTTTCTACTTTTAAATCAACTCGCCAATGTTGGGGAACATAGATAACTGCATTGCCAAAACCAACTTCTACTTTCAGGGTCGCAGTATCTCCTAAAATCTCTGCATTGTCATAATATATCTTAGCATTGCCAAAACCAACTTCCACTTGGTCTTCTACCAATTCTTGGTTTTGCTTGTAGAAAGTCCCAGTCCCAAAAGCGACCTCTTTGTCTGTAAGAATAGTCTTTTCACCATCATACCACCATTTTTTCCCATTCCAAGTTCTGTTAGAATGAGTGAGTGCGCTGACACCCATTACGATTAAAATACTAGCCCAGAACAGCGACTGATTGGGAATCGGTAAAATATCATAAAAGTGGTTGGCAATTAGTAAGGCTACTAGAGCTGTAAAAGAGGCTGAAGTTAAGTGGCGACGCAACAAAGCTCCGACTGATTGATATGTAAAAAATGCAATACCAATCAAGGGCCAAATTTGTCCTCCAAGAGAAGGGATTCCAAAATTCCCTTGTAATAATATTAAAGCTGCCAAAACGAGCAACACAATACCAAATGCTTTCTTTTTCATCTTATTACCTCATGTTTCTTAGATTTTCTTTTAGGAGGGATTGGTAATGCCGTGAGACATGAACCTCCTTGTGGGTCTGATAAAAGGAAATGGTCCCCGTTCCTGAAAAGGACTTATCCACCGAATAAACCTGCCGGATATTTGCGATCGTTGACTTGGATACCCGACTAAAATAGCGAGGAAGGATAGACTCTAACTCATAGAGTTTGAGCCGAACTTCGTAGGCATCTTTATGGGTATGGGCATAAATCCTATTCCCCTCTGTTTCAAAGAAGAGAATTTCCGACAAATCCAGATAATATTCACCCGTCCCCTTGTAAAAAATTAACCTAGGAGACTTGGACTCTTGCAAGAGTCGCTGTAATTCCGCAATCTCATCTGTCAAAGCCGCTGCCTTGATGACAATTTCAGTTTCCTCTAAATTGCTGTCAATTTCGATTCGTAACTTCATTCCATCTCCTTTCTGACTCTACTATATCAAAGGTAAAATAAGAAAACAAGAGCAAAAAAGCAAGTGGTTACTTTAGGCACGTAAGTGGTTGTAAGGCTACCTTAACTTGCAGATCAAAATAGAAAGAAAATCACACCCCACACAAGTCCGCAAGCATAACCAACCAAGACATCCTTGGGATAATGAACGCCACCTAGGACTCTTACTAGACCCAGGAAGACCGACAAGAGCAGCAAGATAAAGCCTACAATTAGACTAGCATGTAAGCAAGCCATGGAGATAATGGTGGCTGAAAAGACATGACGGCTGGGCATAGACTGACCAGGACTATCTCTGTCAAGCAAGGGTTTAATATCCCATTCCTCATAAGGCCTAGGGGCATTGATTTTCTTACGAAGAAAGGACAAAATCACAAAACCTGATGCAGGGATAAACAAATAGATTCCGACCTGTTTCCCAAGTCCTTCTTGGAGATAGGCAGTGGCTAACAAGGTTAGATAAACTATAGGCATGACTACTGTCATGAAGCGATTGAAAGTTCTTAACAGGCTCAGAAGAAAGGGCTTATTTTTAATATTAGCAGCAACGTGGCCATACCATTCTTGATAATTTTTCATATATTTTCTCATCACTTACTCAAATTTTATACTCAATAAAAATCAAAGAGCAAACTAGGAAGCTAGCTGCAGACTGCTCAAAGCACTGCTTTGAGGTTGTAAATAAGACTGACGGAGTCAGTAACATATACCGAAGCTGACGCGGTTTGAAGAGATTTTCGAAGAGTATTGCTTGCAGGGAAGCACTTGTCTTCTAGTATAGTGCAGAAAAAGAAGGCCGTCAAGCCTTCTTTGGGTTTATTCTTCTGCTTCACCTTCTGTAAATTGACTGTTGTAGAGGTCAGCGTAAAAACCAGCTTGCATCATTAGCTCATCATGATTGCCTTGCTCGATGATATTGCCATCTTTCATGACCAGAATCAGATCCGCATTACGGATGGTTGACAAGCGGTGGGCGATGACAAAGGAAGTTCTGCCTTCCATCAAACGGTCCATGGCTTTCTGAATCAATTCCTCTGTCCGAGTGTCAACAGAAGAAGTCGCCTCATCCAAAATCAAGAGTGGTGCATCTTTCAGCAAAGCACGAGCGATAGTCAAGAGTTGTTTTTGCCCGACAGACAAGGTCACTGTATCATCCAAGACGGTATCGTAACCATCTGGTAGGGTCATAATAAAGTGGTGAATCCCTACAGCCTTGCTGGCTTCAATCACGCAATCATCACTAATACCGTTTTGGTTATAAATGAGATTGTCTCGGATAGTGCCTTCAAAGAGCCAAGTATCCTGTAAGACCATTGAAAAGGCATCATGTACTTCCGAACGCTTCATATCCTTGGTATCCACACCATCGATACGGATACTTCCCTTATCAATCTCATAGAACTTCATCAAAAGATTGACAATGGTTGTCTTACCAGCTCCGGTCGGTCCGACAATCGCAACCTTTTGACCTGCATGAGCTGTCGCAGAAAAGTCATGGATAATGGTTCGCTCTGGTGTATAACCAAAGGAGACTCGATCAAAGACTACTTGACCTTTCATATCGCTCAATTGTCTTTCTTTATGGGATTCGTCTTCCATTTCCTCTTCAGCCAGGAATTCGAAGACACGTCCCATGGCTGCACTAGCCTGCTGAAGACTAGTAACCCCTTGGGCAATTTGTGAAAGGGGCTGAGAAAAGATACGAACGTAGGCCATAAAGGCAACGATAATCCCGATACTGATGTGCCCATTTAAGGCCAAGGCTGCACCAACGATAATCACCAAGACATAGCTAAAGTTCCCAATAAACATCATAATCGGCATCATAATCCCTGAAATAAATTGAGATTTCCAGATACTATCATACAGACGATTGTTTAATTTCGCAAACTCTTCTTTCGTACTCTCGATGGCATTGTAACTGGTCACCACATTATGGCCAGAGTACATTTCCTCCACATAGCCATTGACAGCTGCCAAATCTTGTTGCTGACTCTTAAAGAAGCCCTGGGATTTGCCCATAAAGACAGACACGAAAGTAAAACCAATAAAGGTTGAAACAACCGTCACCAAGGCTAAAATCCAGTTCATTCCAAACATGGTCACCAAGACTGCCACGACCAATAAAGTGGATGAGAGAACTGTTCCCAAACTTTGATTGAGGGACTGGGCTGCAGTATCAACATCATTGGTTACACGAGACAAAGTATCCCCCTGAGAGTGTCCATCAAAATATCCCAATGGTAGGCTATTGATTTTCTCTGCAATCGCTCTTCTCAAACGCTCTGAAAAACGTTGAATAGCTGTTGTAAACAGAAATGCCTGTAAATAATTTGATAGAAGTCCGATCACATAAATCACGGCTAAAAAACCACCAATAGCTGCAACCGCCTCGACATCCACACTTGTTTCCAGGCCACTGGCAATGATATTAGTCATTTCCTTAATACGGGTTGGACCATATACAGTAATGATATTGGATACGATTGTTGCTAGAAAGGCTATCAGAAGGGCAAACTGGAGGCCTGCAAGATAGGGTTTACTCTGTTTCAAAAGAGACATTTTCTTATTTTCCATGTTCCAATTCCTCCTTCGATAGTTGTGAATAGGCAATTTCTTGGTAAACTTCGTTGTTTGCTAGAAGTTCCTTGTGGGTGCCTTGTCCCACGACTTTTCCTTGATCTAAGACCAAAATCAAATCTGCATCCATAATCGTTGAAATACGCTGTGCAACGATAAGCTTGGTCATAGACTTGGTTTTCTCTGCTAGATCTTGGCGTAGGACACGGTCTGTCTTGTAGTCCAAGGCTGAGAAGGAGTCATCAAAGATGAGGATTTCTGGCTTCCGAGCCAAGGCACGCGCAATTGCCAGACGCTGTCTTTGACCACCTGAGAAGTTGGTTCCTCCTTGGGCCACTTCTGACTCTAAGCCAGCTTCCTTGTCTTCGATAAAGTTCTTAGACTGGGCCAATTCCAAAGCCTGCCACATAGCCTGCTCACTAAGCGGTGTTTCTTGACTCTGTCCAAAGTCTAGATTGCCCTTGACATCACCTGAAAAGAGAACCGCTTTCTGGGGAATATAACCAACCTTGTTGCGCAAATCTTTCAAGTCATAGTCTTGAACATTGACACCATCTACCAGAATTTCTCCTGCTGACACGTCGTAGAAACGTGGAATCAGATTGACCAGAGTTGATTTACCAGAACCTGTTGACCCAATAAAGGCCACTGTTTGACCAGCTTCTGCTCTAAAGCTAACATGCTCAATAACCGCCTCCGAATTTGTCGCATAGCGGAAGGTCACATCCTTAAATTCAACCTGACCTTTGAGGTTTTCATCAACCTGCTGCACTTGAGCAGGATTTTGGATAGACGAATGTAAATCTAGAACCTGGTTAATCCGCTTGGCAGAGACCATGGTTCGGGGAAGAACGATGAAGAGCGCCCCCATGAGAAGGAAGCCCATGACAACCTGCATGGCATAAGACATGAAAACAACCATATCACTAAAGAGAGGCAGGCGCGCCGTCGGAGCAGCATCGTTGATTACATAGGCTCCAATCCAGTATATCGCCACACTCAAACCACTTGAAATTCCCATCATGATAGGATTCAAAATGGCCATGAGACGGTTGACAAACAAATTCAAGCGTGTCAATTCATCATTTGCTGCTGCAAATTTTTCATTTTGGTAATCCTCTGCATTGTAGGCACGAACGACGCGAATACCTGTTAAACTCTCACGAGTGATACTGTTCAGTTTATCTGTCAACCCCTGAATCAAGGACTGTTTTGGAAAGGCTAGCGTCATCAAAACAGTCGTCATCAGGACGTTGACAATCACTGCCACAAGTACGGCCCAGAGCCAGTATTCTGAATGGCCTAAAATCTTCCCGATAGCCCAGATAGCCATAATCGGACCACGCGTAACTACTTGCAAGCCCATGGTAATCAACATTTGAACTTGAGTAATGTCATTGGTAGTACGCGTCAAGAGGCTAGGAATAGAGAATTTCTTAATCTCTGTCTGCGAGTAATCCAAAACTCGGTTAAAAATATCACTTCTCAGCCTACTAGTATAAGAAGCGGCCACTCTGGACGAAAAAAATCCAACTGCAACTGCGGATAAGAAGGCTAGAAAGGACATTCCCACCATCATACCTGCTGGTTGCCATAACTCATCCAAGTTGGTTCTTTGACTTCCTAGTAAATTCGTAATTTTCGAGATATAGGTCGGCACTTCCAACTCTAGATAGACCGAAAAGCAAGTAAAGAGAATGGCTAGTAAAATCATCCCCCATTCTTTTCTACTAATTCGTTTGGCTAATTTCTTCATTCTCTCCTCCTATTCCCTTGATATTTGCCTGTAGTTGACCGAGAACTTTCTCAAAAATCAGTAATTCATCTTCATCAATGTCTTCCATCAACTTCTTGTCTATTCGTTCAAAAAAAGACTTAACCTGTTGCATCTGAGAACGTGCTTTGTCCGTCAAACGAACAAATTTTGCCCGCTTATCGCTAGGACTCGCCTCCAATTCCACCAAACCATTTTGCACCATACGCTTGACCAAATTACTAGCAACAGACTTGGTAATATTGAGTTCCTGCTCTATATCTTTAATCAAGACCAAGTCTTGGTTTTTCTCACGATTATCCAAAAAACGAACAACCTGACCTTGAGGCCCACCCATAAATTCAATACCACAACGTTTGGCTTCCTTTTGCACCATGAGGTGAATCTGATGACCAAAACGCTTAAAGACTAACATCGGTTTATCCATACTAACTCCTTTCTAACTATCACATTTAGTTCTCCTAGGAACTAAACAAGTTTCCATGAGAACTATTTTACCACTTTGAAAAGGGATGTCAAGAAAAAGTTTCCTAGAGAACTATTTTTCTTGATTCAAAAAATCCCAAGTGATTTTTTCACTTAGGATCATGTTCACTAGGTTAAATTAGAATCCGTCTACGTTTGTGTAGATCTTTTGTACGTCTTCGTCGTCTTCAAGAACGCTGTAAAGTTTTTCAAAGGTTTCAAGGTCATCGCCTGACAATTCCACTTCTGACTGAGGAATCATTTCCAATTCGGTCACTTGGAATTCTTCAATACCTGACTCACGAAGGGCAACGATAGCCTTGTGAAGGTCAGTTGGCGCTGTATAAACCGTGATTGTTCCTTCTTCTGCTTCTACATCGTCCACATCCACATCTGCTTCTAGCAATTGCTCAAAGACTGCATCTGCATCTTCACCTGCAAATACGATAACACCCTTGTTGTCGAAGAGGTAAGAAACCGAACCTGAAGCACCCATGTTTCCGCCATTTTTACCAAAAGCTGCACGGACATTGGCTGCTGTACGGTTGACGTTAGAAGTCAAAGTATCAACGATCAGCATAGAGCCATTTGGTCCAAACCCTTCGTAACGTCCTTCTGTAAAGGTTTCATCTGTATTTCCTTTAGCCTTGTCCAAAGCCTTATCGATAACATGTTTTGGCACTTGGGCTTGTTTAGCACGGTCGATAACGAATTTCAAAGCTGAGTTTGATTCTGGATCTGGATCACCTTTTTTAGCTGCTACATAGATTTCTACACCAAATTTTGCATATACTTTAGAGTTAGCTCCATCTTTAGCCGTTTTCTTGGCTACGATATTGGCCCATTTACGTCCCATTAGGAATCTCCTTTTTTCACATTTTAATCTTTCTTATTATAACACAAGTTTTTTTGATTTTCACTAGAGGAAATAGATTTTCTTTCTTAAATCCATCTAGGATTATCCTTTGGCTGCCAAGATTTCCTTACCTTCTTTTATCAAGGGGTGACGGAATAACGAGAAGTACAGCTGGATAGTCATGGCAACCCAGATTAGGGGTTCGCAAAGGATAACTCCCTTATAGCCTGCCCAAGGGATAATCAAGACCACAAAAGCGATTTTCCCGATTAGTTCAATAAAACTAGAAACTAGAGGAAGGATCTTTTGCCCCAAGCCCTGCAAACAATTGCGATAAATTAACAAGAGACTCAAAATAGGATAAAAAGCTGAGCTGATTTGCAGATAGAGACTGCCATTTCCTACCAAGTAGCTATCCGTCGAACTAGCTAAGAAGGAAACCAAGGCTGGACTGGCAAAAAAGAGGAAGATACAAACAAAAACTGCCCAGGATATACTTAAACGACTGCCGATTCTAAGACCTTGGACAATGCGGTCTGGGCTCTTAGCACCTAAATTCTGCGAAGCAAAGGTCGTCATCGAAGCGGAAATAGCGGTCATGGGAAGAAGGGCGAAGGCCATAATGCGTCGAGCTGCTGTTTGAGCACTAATAATCACGGCTCCAAAGGTATTAACAGAAGACTGTAAAATCACACTACCAATGGACACAATTGAACTCATCAAGCCCATAGCCAAACCTTGCTCCAAGAGATCGGCGTATAAGGCCTTGTCCCATTTGAAATGCTTGAGTTGAGGGAGTAGCTCAGGCACACTCTTACGGATATAATAAAAGCAAAGAACCGCTGATAAGCCTTGCGAAATGATGGTAGCAAGGCCCGCAGATTGAACCCCCAGTTGCAGTTGCGTAATAAAATAGAGATCCAGAACCACATTAACCAGAGCAGAGAAAATCAGAAAACCAAGCGCAGCCAGACTGTCACCAATGGACCGCAACAAACCTGCAAAGAGATTATAAGCGAAGCTAACACCGACACAGGTTACAATCATAGAAATATATTGATAAGACTGAGTGAGGATTTCAGCAGGGGTATCTAAATATTGCAAGAGTGGATACAGACCGACAAATCCCAGCAGCATAACTACAATACTCAAAAGAGCACCTAAAATCCAGGTGGCTGCTACTGCCTCCTTGATTTTAGTGAAATTCCGAGCTCCATAATAACGGGCAATGACAATTCCCATGCCATTGCCAACACCAAGAGTAAAACCTACAATCAGATCAAAAATCGCTGTCGTGGCTCCTACTGCAGCCAAGGATTCTTGACCAAGAAATCTTCCAACAATCAAGACATCAGCAGTATTATAGAGCTGTTGAAAAATATTTGATAGCAAGATTGGGAAGGCAAAACTCAAAAGAGAAGGAAGAATCGGGCCATGAATCAGGTCCACTGTTCGTTTTTTATTCATAAGGCTATTATATCAGCTTTCGAAAGGAGCGACAAGAAACAGCAAACTATAGGCAATCTGAAATCTTGAACAAAGAATCGAAAAAGCAGTGGATTTCTCCACTACTTTGACAGCTTATTCTTCAATTTCGATTTCAAGTTCGTCGCCTAGGTCAAGTGTAACTTCTTCATTCATAGAGTCTACTTGAGCTGCTTCATCTTTTTTGCTTTCAGTAGCTTCTTCTCCATCAATCAAACCAAATTGAACACGGACTTGATGGTCAATCTCATCAAAGACTTCTGGGTTATCTGCCAAGTATTTCTTAGCATTTTCAGAACCTTGCCCAATTTTCTCATCCTTATAAGAATACCAAGCTCCTGCTTTTTTGATGATATCCAAATCGCTTGCGATCTTCAAAAGTTCACCAGTCTTAGAAATCCCTTCTCCGTACATGATTTCCACGAAGGCTTCCTTAAATGGTGGAGCCACCTTGTTTTTCACGACCTTAATCTTAGTTTCTTTACCGACGTTGGTGTCTTTTTGGTCACCAGTTCCCTTGATTTGCGTACTTCCACGAACATCCAAACGGACTGATGCGTAAAATTTCAGAGCACGTCCACCAGGAGTTGTTTCTGGATTTCCAAACATGACCCCAACTTTTTCACGTAATTGGTTGATAAAGATGGCAATTGTTTTGGTTTTATTGATAGAAGCACCTAGCTTACGCATGGCCTGGCTCATCATACGAGCCTGCAAACCAACGTGGCTATCTCCGATATCTCCATCAATTTCTGCACGAGGTACAAGGGCAGCAACTGAGTCGACCACGACAAGATCTACAGCACCTGAGTCAATCAATTTTCCTGCAATCTCAAGACCTTGCTCTCCTGAATCTGGTTGAGACAAGAGCAATTCGTCAATGTTGACACCAAGGGCCGCAGCATAAGCTGGATCGAGGGCATGTTCCGCATCGATAAAGGCTGCAATTCCACCTTCTTTTTGCGCTTGCGCAACTGCATGAAGAGCAACCGTTGTCTTACCAGATGACTCTGGTCCGTAGATTTCGATGATACGTCCCTTAGGATAACCACCTGAACCAAGGGCAATATCAAGAGCCAAGGAACCGGAGCTCATCACCTGCACCTTTTGCTCAGCACGTTCACCCAAACGCATGATTGAACCCTTACCAAAGTCTTTCTCAATCAATTTAAGAGCGTCATTCAAGGCTTTTTCACGTTCAGCCCCGAATTTTTTTGAAATTTCATCTAATTTTTTTGGTTTTTTCGCCATTCTATTCTCCTACATTCTAATGGTCCTTAGACCTATCTACTATTATATCAAAAGTTAGTCACTTAATAAAGCCTTGCGAACTAGGTTAAAGGCATGCATAACCGCAATGTGACGTACATCTGCTCGACTTCTGCCTCCAATATTAATCTTGATAACCTCAGTTCCTTGCTCTTGAGCCAAGCCTATGAAGACTGTCCCAGCTGGATGTCCTTCCAGGCTATCTGGTCCTGCCACTCCAGTCAAACTAAGGCCAAAATCAGACTGGGTCTTGATTCGTGCCTGCTCAGCCATCTTCTGAGCTGTAAATGCAGACACCACACCATGTTCTTCTAAATCCTTGGCAGGAATATCCAACATCTTTGATTTCTCCTCCAGGCTATAGGTCACGAAACCACCCTTAAATATACTTGAAGCTCCTGAAAAATCCGCCACAGTAGCTTGGAAAAGCCCTGCCGTCAAACTCTCTGCAGCCGTGATAGTTTTCCCTTGTTTTTTCAGTTCTTCTACCACAATGCTGGCCAAGCTAGCCTCCTCTCCATAACCATAACAGAGGTCTCGTAAAGAAATTCCTTCGAAAGTCTGGCAGTCCAAGATTTGATTTTCCAAGATATCCAGCGCTTGATTCGCCTCTTCTTGACTGCTAGCCTTTGTTGACAGACGCAGAGTGACTTCTCCTGTCTTAGCATAAGGGGCCAAGGTCGGATCTGTTTGATTATCAATCAAATCAGCCAAAATCGTCACCAGCTGACTTTCGCCAATTCCAAAGAAACGAAGAACTCGGGAATACAACTTGCTCCCTGTCATCAACTTGGGTAGAAGTTGGTTTAAGACCATAGGTTTCATTTCACTTGGCGGACCTGGAAGGACGACATAGGTCACTCCATCGACTTCCAATATTCCTCCCACAGCCAGTCCTGTTTCGTTGGGCAGCGGAGTCGCTCCTTCTACAATTTGAGCTTGTCTTTCGTTATTCGGTGTTCGGGCATAGTCTGGTCGCTGGGCAAAAAAGACATCTAACTTTTCTTGTGCCTGATGATCGAAGACTAATTCTTTCCCTAAAAATTTAGCCAGAGTTTGTTTGGTCAAATCGTCCTCAGTTGGCCCCAAACCACCTGTTAAAATCACCAGATTGCTCCGTTGACTGGCAATTTCGAGCAAAGACAAGAGACGAGCTTCATTGTCTCCTACAGCCGTCTGAAAATATACGTCTACCCCAATCTCTGCTAGTTTTTCCGATAAAAACTGAGCATTGGTATTGACAATCTGCCCTGTCAAAATCTCTGTTCCAACAGCAATGATTTCTGCTTTCATGTTTCCTCCTACCTATCTATTCGTATTTTTTTGAAAAAATCGCAGGAAATTTCCCACGATTAATTTTTTATTTGTATTAAAAAACGAACTATTCTACTTCATTTGTTACAAAAACACCTTGTTGTTGATTCTCCCCATCACCAACAGGCACCCGTCCAAACAAATCTTCAAATAAGACAACATTTGTTTCAAGCTGAGTGACTTCTTCTTGCCCCAAAGAACGTCGCAGTATATTCTGCATTTCCAACATATGCTCTCTTGAAACAATCTGATAAGAAATACCTTGCAACATCTCTCCTTCGCCCTTTAATTGTTGAGATTCAATGGTTTTAAATGAATCTTTATAGCCCAACAAGCTTGGAATACTTTTCGCAGATAAATCAATATTAGTCTGCATATTAGTGCTTAAAGCTTTTAAGATAGACTGATAGTGACTAACGCTATTCAAACTAAGAACTTTTTCAACAACCTTTTGAATGACTTCACGCTGACGCTTCTGACGTCCGTAGTCTCCTTCTGGGTCTTGATAACGCATGCGGGAATAAACAAGCGCTTCTTCTCCATTTATTGTCTGTTCTCCAACACCAATAGAAATGGTGTTAAATTCTTCTTGGTCACTGATAGAAATTGGGAAACCTAGTGTATTATTAACCGTAATCCCCCCCACTGCATCTACCAATTGTTGCAATCCTTGCATATTAACCATAATGTAGCGATCGATATGGATATTCATCATCTTTTGAATGGTTGAAATAGCTAACTCTGCACCACCACCAGCATAGGCAGCGTTTAACTTCGCTTCCTCAATCTGGCCATCTTTATGCTGAATTTTAGTCAGGATGTCACGTTCCAAACTCAACATCATGGTTTTCTTAGTATGTGGATTCACCGTCAAGAGAATCATGGAATCACTATTTCCCTCCCAAGGGTCCGTTCGTTCCACGTTTCCAGTATCAACCCCCATCAAAAGAATCGTTAATGGTTCAGTCGCCTCAATAACATTGGTTTCTTCTCCAATTTTTTTATAGGTTTTTGATAAGGTTTGTGTACCTTGCTGATAAATAGTATAAGCAAAAACACCCACACCCAAAACCGTCACAGCTAGAAAAGCTAGCACCATTCCAATAATTTTTTTAACCATATTTCTATTAATCTATCAGCCTACCCATCAGGTAAACATCGATAAATTCCCCTTCTTCTATGTACGCACCGCGCTCTTGTCTACCTTCAATTACAAAGCCATGTTTTTGATATAGATAAACTGCAGCCTGATTACGAGTTTGGACAGTAAGTTGAAGTCGACGAAGAATGCCACTAGCCTGTGCCCATTCTATGACTTCTTCAAGTAACAAACTCCCCAGTCCATTATTCCAATACTTCTTACCAATCACAATAAAGAGATCTCCAATATGACGAACTCTCTTGCGTTGATCAGCTGTGATATTTACAAGACCAGCAATTTCATCATTCAGCAAGGCCAGTAAAGTGATTTGATTTTCCGAGTGAGCCTGTTTATCCAAAAACAACTCCATCTCAGTATCTGTCATCAAAATGCCATTCCTGTCCAGACTGGTAAAATCTGTTTCTACACTGACACGATTTAAAAATGTCACTAATTCAGCCGCATCACTAGGTTCTGCTTCTCTAATGAGCAATTCATACTCCATGTTGAAGCTCCTCTAAGAGTTTTTCTGCACGCAAACCCTTGGCTTTGAAGTTTAATCTGCGACCGTCTTCTTCTTTTAGAATTTCCAATTCTAAATAATTATCTGGCAAGGCATCACCTAAAAGATGTCCCCACTCGATGACAGTTACCCCACCACCAAAGAGAAACTCATCCAAATCAATAGAATCCGCATCTCCCTCAATACGGTAAACATCTAGGTGGTAAAGCGGAAGACGACCTTCATACTCTCTTACGATAGTGTAGGTTGGACTCTTAATCATCTGAGTAATCTGTAACCCTTTAGCAAGACCTTTTGTAAAGGTCGTTTTGCCTGCTCCAAGTTCACCAGTTAGAATTAAGACGTCATTTTTTTCTAATAAATAGCCCAAACGTTTCCCTAAGGACTGTAACTCTTCTTCGTTTTTAGTGTACATGTTTCTATTATACCAAAAAGTTGTCCTTTGTCGAGATATTATCTGTGAATTCCATATTATGAATTGTAAAAACTTCGGTCAGTTCTTATTTTGATTTTAAAATAGAAACAGTAAGAAGACAACTAACAAGATATCTCTCATCAAATGACTGTAAAATGAAACTTCCCAGCGAATGACTTTTGGCACCAACAGTCCTAGAAATAGCATTCCTAAGGTAATATAAAAGGTCATGGACAATAGCATCCAAGGATTTCTGAGAAAGATTAGAATAGCTAGTCCACTAATAAAACAGATTTTCTTCTTTCCCAAAATCTTTTTCAATCCATTTACATACTTCTGAATCGGTAAAAAGACTAGCAAATCAATCCCAAATAAGAAAAAGAAACTCGGTAGAAAGGCTTCCACAAACCCTTCTACGGATGCATTTCCTGCAAGGATATGGTCTATGACAATTAAAGCTAAACCCAAAATGTTTACTAAGAGCAACAGACTATACAAGAATTGTTGCTTATCTTCCTTAAAAACTGAATAAGATTGATTTCGCTGTCCACTATAGTAGTTTAGCCCTGCACCAATACTGGCAAGGAGCAACATGCCAACTAAATAATAGAAGCAGTTTTGATTTAACATCAAGGCCCAAGTCGATAAACTTAAACAAGAACAACTACTAATACCAAAAATCGTAAACAATAACAAAACACGAATTTGCTTTTTCATTTTTTCCATCATTCTTCCTCCCTACTTGCTCTTATTATATGCTAGAAATTCTCACCATTGCTAGAATATTTCTCAACTGTCAGTTTTCTACTCTAAAATGCAAAAAAGTTTGATGCAAGTAACCCTTACATCAAACTTTTACTACTTTCCGTCAAACCAAAGAGCAATTTCTCGCTTAGCTGACTCTTCTGAATCTGAACCATGTACAACATTTTGAATAGCTTGGTTTTCACCAGCCGCTTTTGCAAAATCACCTCGAATAGTTCCTGGTAAAGCTTCTTCTGGACGAGTTGCCCCCATCATGGTCCGCCAAGTTTCGATTACTTTGGGACCAGAAATGATGCCCACAAGAACTGGTCCTGAAGTCATGAATTCACGAATCAGTGGGTAAAAACTTTGGCCAACCAAGTCCTGATAGTGCTGGTCAATCAACTCTTCTGAAAGCTGTGAACGCAACTCCAATTTTTCAATTAAAAATCCACGTTGTTCGATGCGTTTCAACACTTCACCCACTAGCCCTCTTTTCACACCATCTGGTTTAATGATAAAAAATGTTTGTTCCATACTCGTCTCCTTTGTCAGCTTCTTCCTTTTATTTTACCACATTTCATGGAAAAATGGAGAAAGTTTTCAGAAAAGAGAAAGAGAACCCGAAGGCTCTCTCATTCTCTTTTATTCTACTGTTTCTTCCACAGTTTCAACGGCAGTATCCACAACTACTTCTGTTGTTTCTTCATTTCCTTCTTCCTCTACTGGAGGATTAAGGTATTCTTCTTCGTTGATAGCATGTGGTTCAAGGTTACGGTAACGAGCCATACCAGTACCTGCTGGGATGATCTTACCAATGATAACATTTTCTTTAAGTCCAAGGAGATGGTCTTTCTTACCACGGATAGCTGCATCTGTAAGGACACGAGTTGTTTCCTGGAAGGAAGCCGCTGACAAGAAACTATTTGTTTCAAGTGAGGCTTTGGTAATTCCCATAAGAACTGGGCGACCTGTCGCTGGAACTCCACCTGCGATAAGGACATCTTTGTTGGCATCTGTAAAGTCATTGATATCCATGAGGGTACCCATGAGAAGATCTGTGTCACCTGGATCCATGACACGGACTTTACGGATCATTTGACGAACCATTACCTCGATGTGTTTGTCACCGATTTCTACCCCTTGGCTACGGTAAACTTTTTGTACTTCACCGAGAAGATAAGTTTCAACTGACAAGACATCACGGACTGCAAGGAGACGTTTCGGTTGGATAGAACCTTCTGTAAGAGCAGCACCACGCGCTACTTGGTCCCCAACTTCGACACGCATACGAGCAGTAAATGGAACGACATATTCGCCTTCGCCAGTTTCACCCTTAACAAAGACTTTCTTAGTACGAGTTGATGCATCTTCTTCGATAGCAGTAACTTGTCCTTTAACCTCTGTGATAACCGCTTCCCCTTTAGGATTGCGGGCTTCAAAGATTTCTTGGACACGAGGAAGACCCTGAGTGATATCGGTATTTGAGGCAACCCCACCCGTATGGAAGGTGCGCATTGTAAGCTGTGTACCAGGTTCCCCGATAGATTGGGCAGCGATTGTACCGACTGCTTCCCCAACTTCAACCGCATCACCAGTCGCCAAGTTGATACCGTAACAGTGACGGCAAACACCATGGCGAGTGTTACATGTAAATACAGAGCGGATAGTCACTTCTTCCACACCAGCATTGACAATTTCACGCGCTTTGTCTTCTGTAATCAACTCATTTGGACCGATAATCACTGCACCAGTTTCTGGATGTTTAACAGTTTTCTTAGTGTAACGACCATTGAGACGCTCTTCGAGAGACTCGATCATCTCTTTTCCTTCTGCGATAGAGCGGATCAAGAGACCACGGTCTGTTCCACAGTCGTCCTCACGGATGATAACGTCTTGGGCAACGTCAACCAAACGACGAGTCAAGTAACCTGAGTCGGCTGTCTTAAGGGCCGTATCGGTCATACCTTTACGGGCACCGTGAGTTGAGAAGAACATTTCGAGTACTGACAAACCTTCGCGGAAGTTTGAAAGGATTGGCAATTCCATGATACGTCCGTTCGGAGCAGCCATCAGACCACGCATACCGGCAAGCTGTGAGAAGTTTGAGATGTTACCACGGGCTCCTGAGTCCATCATCATAACGATTGGATTCTTAGGATCTTGGTTGGCAATCAAACGTTTCTCAAGTTTTTCACGGGCAGCACGCCATTCAGCTGTAACGGCATTGTAACGCTCGTCGTCTGTGATCATACCACGACGGAATTGTTTGGTGATTTGTTCTACACGTTTGTGTGATTCTTCAATGATTTCAGCCTTGTCGTCAACGACTGGGATATCGGCGATACCCACTGTCAATCCTGCAAGAGTTGAGTGGTGGTAACCGAGGTTCTTCATGCGGTCAAGTAGGGCAGAAGTTTCTGTCGTACGGAAACGTTTGAAGATTTCAGCGATGATATTTCCAAGATTTTTCTTCTTGAATGGAGGGTTAAGTTCAAGATTGCTGATAGCTTCCTTGATATCTCCACCAAGTGGCAAGAAATATTTAGCTGGAACGCCTTCTGTCAAGTTGGCATTGTTTGGTTCTTGCAAGTATGGTAGACCCTCTGGCATGATGTCGTTGAAGAGGATTTTACCAACTGTGGTAAGCAAGACCTTGTGTTTTTGCTCTTCTGTCCAAGGCTTGTTGAGGCTGTCTGTTGCGATACCAACACGTGAGTGAAGGTGAACATAACCATTACGGTAAGCCATAACCGCTTCGTCACGGTCTTTGAAGACCATTCCTTCACCTTCACGACCAGCTTCTTCCATAGTCAAGTAGTAGTTACCCAAAACCATGTCCTGAGACGGAGTAACAACTGGTTTACCATCTTTCGGGTTCAAGATGTGCTCAGCAGCTAGCATCAAGATACGTGCTTCTGCTTGGGCTTCTTCTGAAAGCGGTACGTGGATGGCCATTTGGTCCCCGTCAAAGTCGGCATTGTAGGCCTCACAGACAAGTGGGTGCAAGCGAAGGGCCTTACCATCAATCAAGACTGGCTCAAAGGCTTGGATACCCAAACGGTGAAGGGTCGGTGCACGGTTCAAAAGTACTGGGTGTTCTTTGATCACTTCTTCAAGAATATCCCAGATACGCTCATCTCCGCGTTCCACCAAGCGTTTAGCCGCTTTGACGTTTTGCACGATATCACGGGCAACGATTTCACGCATCACGAATGGTTTAAAGAGCTCGATCGCCATTTCACGTGGCACACCACATTGGTACATCTTAAGAGTTGGACCAACTGCGATAACGGAACGTCCTGAGAAGTCAACACGTTTACCGAGCAAGTTTTGACGGAAGCGTCCTTGTTTACCTTTAAGCATGTGGCTCAATGATTTCAATGGACGGCTACCTGGTCCTGTGATTGGACGACCACGACGACCATTGTCAATCAAAGCATCAACTGCTTCTTGAAGCATACGCTTCTCATTTTGAACGATAATACCTGGTGCATTCAACTCAAGCAAACGAGCCAAACGGTTGTTACGGTTGATAACACGGCGGTAAAGGTCATTCAGGTCAGATGAGGCAAAACGGCCACCATCCAACTGCAACATTGGACGAAGATCTGGTGGAATAACCGGAAGGATGTTAAGAATCATCCATTCAGGTTTATTTCCAGACTTGTAAAAGGCATCCAAAACATCCAAACGACGGATGGCTTTGACACGTTTTTGTCCAGTAGCTGTTTTCAACTCTTCTTTGAGTTCAGCAATTTCTTTTTCAAGATCTACTTGTTTCAAGAGGTCTTGGATAGCTTCGGCACCCATCTTGGCAACGAATGATCCATAACCATATTCACGCAAGCGCTCACGGTATTCGCGCTCTGTCATGATAGACTTGTGCTCAAGTGGTGTATCCTTAGGATCAATCACCACATAAGCCGCAAAGTAGATAACTTCCTCGAGGGCACGGGGACTCATATCAAGGGTCAAGCCCATACGGCTTGGAATCCCCTTGAAGTACCAGATGTGAGACACAGGAGCTTTCAATTCGATATGTCCCATACGCTCACGACGAACTTTCGTACGCGTTACTTCAACCCCACAGCGGTCACAAACAATCCCTCTATAACGAATGCGTTTGTACTTACCACAAGCACATTCCCAGTCTTTTGTAGGTCCAAAGATAACTTCATCAAAGAGACCTTCACGTTCTGGTTTCAAGGTACGGTAATTGATTGTTTCAGGTTTTTTGACTTCTCCATAAGACCATGAACGGACTTTGCTTGGAGAAGCTAGGGTGATTTGCATACTTTTAAAACGATTTACATCAACCACTATTTCTTCCCTTTCTATTCTAAGTGAACTGCTTATTCTTATTCAGCAGCTTCTTCTGTTGCTTCCGCTTTTGTTGCTTTCTCAGCTTCTTCAGCTTCAAAGGCTGCTTTAGCCTCTTGTGCTGCTTTTTCGCGGGCTTTTTCAAGGTCATCTACGTGGATGACATCTTCGTCCATTCCTTCATCCAAGTCACGAAGTTCCACTTCTTGATCATCTTCGTCAAGGACTCGCATGTCAAGACCAAGAGATTGCAATTCTTTCACAAGAACTCGGAAGGATTCTGGAACACCTGGTTTTGGAATTGGTTTTCCTTTTGTAATAGCTTCATAAGCTTTCAAACGTCCGTTGATATCGTCAGACTTGTAAGTCAAGATTTCTTGAAGGACATTTGATGCACCGTAGGCTTCAAGAGCCCAAACCTCCATCTCACCGAAACGTTGTCCACCAAACTGAGCTTTACCTCCAAGTGGTTGTTGAGTAACGGTTGAGTAAGGTCCGACTGAACGCGCGTGCAATTTATCATCAACCATGTGGTGGAGTTTGATCATGTACATGACACCAACTGACACACGGTTATCAAATGGTTCACCAGTACGTCCATCGTAAAGGATGGTTTTAGCATCACTATCCATACCAGCTTCTTTAACAGTTGACCAAAGGTCTTCAGAACTTGCTCCGTCAAAGACTGGTGTTGCGATGTGAATACCAAGAGTACGAGCAGCCATACCAAGGTGAAGCTCCATAACCTGACCGATATTCATACGTGATGGCACCCCAAGTGGGTTCAACATGATATCGACTGGAGTTCCGTCTGGAAGGTAAGGCATGTCTTCTACAGGAACGATACGAGAGACAACCCCTTTATTTCCGTGACGTCCGGCCATCTTATCTCCGACCTTGATCTTACGTTTTTGAGCGATGTAGACGCGAACCAGCATATTAACACCTGATTGTAATTCATCTCCATTTGCACGTGTAAAGATCTTAACATCACGAACGACACCATCGGCACCGTGTGGTACACGAAGAGAAGTATCACGCACTTCGCGAGATTTATCTCCGAAGATAGCGTGCAAGAGACGTTCTTCAGCTGAAAGGTCTTTCTCACCCTTAGGTGTTACTTTACCTACAAGGATATCACCTTCTTTAACCTCAGCACCGATACGGATAATACCCATTTCGTCAAGGTCTTTAAGGGCATCTTCACCAACGTTTGGAATTTCACGAGTGATTTCTTCAGGCCCAAGCTTTGTATCGCGCGTTTCTGATTCGTATTCTTCAAGGTGAACAGATGTGTAGACATCGTCTTTCACCAAGCGTTCGCTCATGATAACAGCATCCTCGAAGTTGTATCCTTCCCAAGTCATGTAGGCAACGATTGGGTTTTGTCCAAGCGCCATTTCTCCATTTTCCATAGAAGGTCCGTCAGCGATGAAATCGCCTTTTTCAACGACATCGCCAACTTTTACAAGAGTGCGTTGGTTGTAAGCAGTACCTGAATTTGAACGACGGAATTTTTGGATGTGGTAAACGTCCAATGAACCATCTTCACGACGAACTTCTACCTTGTCAGCATCTGCGTAAGTAACTTTACCATCATACTGAGCAATCACAGCAGCTCCTGAATCGTGGGCTGCTTGGTATTCCATACCAGTACCAACGTAAGGTGCTTTAGGATTAATCAATGGTACAGCCTGACGTTGCATGTTGGCTCCCATAAGGGCACGGTTGGAGTCATCGTTTTCCAAGAAAGGAATACATGCTGTCGCAACAGCAACTACCTGTTTTGGTGATACGTCCATGTAGTCAACAACATTAGCTGGATACTCTTGGTTGACCCCTTGGTGACGTCCCATGACAACTTTCTCAGCAAATGTTCCATCTTCATTCAGACGAGAATTAGCCTGTGCTACAGTATATTCATCTTCTTCATCGGCTGTCAACCAAACGATTTCGTTCGTAACAACACCTGTTTCACGGTCAACCTTACGGTATGGTGTTTGAACAAAACCATATTTGTTCAAGTGTCCGTAAGATGACAAGTTATTGATCAAACCGATGTTAGGTCCTTCAGGTGTCTCGATTGGACACATACGACCATAGTGAGTGTAGTGCACGTCACGAACTTCATATCCAGCGCGGTCACGTGTCAAACCACCAGGTCCTAAGGCTGACAAACGGCGTTTGTGAGACAACTCAGAAAGCGGGTTGTGTTGGTCCATGAACTGTGACAACTGTGATGAACCAAAGAATTCTTTAACCGCAGCTGTTACAGGACGGATATTGATGATTTGTTGTGGTGTCAAGACTTCGTTATCTTGAACAGACATACGTTCACGGACATTACGTTCCATACGAGAAAGTCCAAGGCGTACTTGGTTGGCAAGCAGTTCACCAACGGCACGGATACGACGGTTTCCAAGGTGGTCGATATCGTCTACACGGCCAAGTCCTTCAGCCAAGTTGAGGAAATAGCTCATTTCAGCAAGGATATCTGCAGGAGTAACGATACGAACCTTGTCATCTGGATTAGCATTACCGATGATCGTTACAACACGGTCTGGATCAGTTGGTGCAACAACCTTGAATTTTTGAAGAACAACTGGCTCAGTCACAACCGCTGCATCATTTGGAATGTAAACAATCTTGTTCAAATCACCATCCAAATGGCTTTCAATACTTTCAATCACGCTACGAGTCATGATTGTACCAGCTTCTACCAAGATTTCTCCAGTTTCAGGATCTACCAATGGCTCCGCAATGGTTTGGTTGAGCAAACGTGTTTTAACATTGAGTTTTTTATTGATCTTGTAACGACCAACTGCTGCTAGGTCATAGCGACGTGGGTCAAAGAAACGAGCCACAAGCAAGCTACGTGAACTTTCAGCAGTCTTAGGCTCACCTGGACGAAGGCGTTCGTAAATTTCTTTCAAAGCTTCGTCGGTACGAGAGTCCATTGGGTTCTTGTGGATATCTTTTTCAACAGTGTTGCGAACCAATTCGCTATCACCAAAGATATCAAAGATTTCATCATCACCTGAGAAACCAAGCGCACGAACCAATGTCGTAAATGGAATCTTACGAGTACGGTCGATACGAGTGTAGGCGATATCTTTTGAGTCACTTTCAAGTTCCAACCAAGCTCCACGGTTAGGGATGACAGTTGAACCGTAGCCCACTTTACCGTTTTTATCAACTTTATCGTTAAAGTAAACACCTGGTGAGCGGACCAACTGAGATACGATGATACGTTCACCACCATTGATGATGAAAGTACCCATTTCTGTCATGATTGGGAAATCACCAAAGAAAACTTCTTGAGTTTTGATTTCGCCTGTTTCTTTATTGATCAAGCGGAAGGTTACAAAAATTGGTGCTGAGTAGCTAGCATCGTGGATACGAGCCTCTTCTAGCGTGTATTTTGGTTCCTTGATTTCATATCCAACAAATTCCAACTCCATTGTGTCTGTGAAGTTTGAAATTGGCAATACATCTTCAAACACTTCCTTAAGACCATGGTCTAGGAAATCTTTGAATGAGTCAGTTTGAATTTCAATCAAATTTGGTAAGTCAAGAACTTCTTTGATTCTTGAAAAACTACGACGGGTACGATGTTTCCCGTATTGAACGTCATGTCCTGCCAAGATGATTCTCCTTTGTAAATAAGTTCCAAGCCTTGTCAATCAGGCTTTTCTAATCGTCATATGGTTTTAAAAACCCCTATCACCGTGTCCTCTTGATGAATTTTCAGAATCTTTAAATCTTTGTTACAAGTACTCAAAATCCTGAAAAAAAGCACAAAAAGAGCAGCTAAATCTGACTTTTTCAGAAGATTTAACTGCTGTGAGCCTTGTCTGGACAATATTTCAGACAAAACCTACGACAAATGATTATTTATATTATACCCTATTTAGCCAGATTTTTCAAGGAGATTGACGAATTTTTGACAAAATCTTTTCCTATAAGGAAGACTGGCTGAATCATAACAAAATTTGTTGCGATTTTTCTTTTAGTTTAATTTTAGGAAAACGCTTGCATATTGTTTTACTACGTGCTATACTGATAAAGAAATTCATTTATAGGAGATTGATTATGAAAAGAACACCATCTCACACTGAGAAAAAAATGGTTTACAGCATCCGTTCCCTCAAAAATGGAACTGGTTCTGTCCTTATTGGAGCAAGCCTTGTCCTGCTTGCCATGGCTACACCAACTATCTCAGCAAACGAAAATACTACAAGCAATAAGGGAACTAGTAATGAAACTACTACTGCCCTTGCACAACCTCTTACTGATACAGTAGTTAACTCTGGTAAGAACGAAAGTGATATTTCTTCGCCTAATAATGCAAACGCTTCCCTAGAGAAAACAGAAGAAAAACCTGCAACAGAGGCAACCACTCCTGCTGCAACCCCAGCCGATTCAGCCCCACAAACCGGGCAAGATCGTTCAAGTGAACCAACTACTTCTACGAGTCCAGTAACAAATGAAACTAAAGCAGAAGAGCCAATCGAAGACAACTACTTCCGTATCCATGTCAAAAAACTTCCTGAAGAAAACAAGGATGCTCAAGGGCTATGGACTTGGGACGATGTTGAAAAACCATCTGAAAATTGGCCAAACGGAGCCTTGTCCTTCAAGGATGCCAAAAAAGATGACTATGGCTATTACCTAGATATCAAATTAAAGGGAGAGCAAGCCAAGAAAATTAGCTTCCTCATCAATAATACAGCTGGGAAAAATCTGACCGGCGATAAATCGGTAGAAAAACTGGCACCAAAGATGAATGAGGCTTGGTTGGACCAAGATCACAAGGTTTTCTCTTACGAGCCACAACCTGCAGGAACTGTTCGCGTCAACTACTACCGCACAGATGGCAACTATGACAAGAAATCTCTCTGGTACTGGGGAGATGTGAAAGAGCCAAGTAGTGGTGAATGGCCCAACGGAACAGACTTTACGGCTACAGGCAAATATGGTCGCTATATCGATATTCCACTCAAAGATGCAGCTAAAGACCTTGGATTTTTATTACTAGACAGAAACAAACAAGGAGACGATGTGAAAATCCGTAAAGAAGATTATAAGTTCACAGATTTGAAAAATCATAGCCAAATTTTCCTAAAAGATGATGACGAAACCATCTACACCAACCCCTACTATGTGCACGATATCCGTATGACAGGAGCCCAACACGTAGGCACTTCTAGCATTGAAAGTAGTTTTTCAACACTAGTCGGTGCCAAAAAAGAAGATATCCTCAAACACTCCAACATCACTAATCACCTAGGAAACAAGGTAACTATCACCGATGTTTCAATCGATGAAGCTGGCAAGAAAGTGACCTACAGCGGAGATTTCTCTGACACAAAACATCCGTATACTGTTAGCTACAATTCCGACCAATTCACTACCAAAACAAGCTGGCGACTTAAAGATGAGACATACAGCTATGATGGTAAACTTGGAGCCGACCTCAAAGAAGAAGGAAAACAAGTTGATTTGACCCTTTGGTCACCAAGTGCTGATAAGGTTTCTGTCGTTGTCTACGACAAGAATAACCCTGAAAAAGTGGTTGGAACTGTCGCTCTTGAAAAAGGGGAAAAAGGTACTTGGAAACAAACTCTAGATAGCACAAACAAATTAGGAATCACAGATTTCACTGGCTACTATTATCAATACCAGATCGAGCGTCAGGGTAAAACTGTTCTTGCACTCGATCCTTACGCTAAATCCCTCGCTGCTTGGAATAGTGATGATGCCAAGATCGACGATGCCCATAAAGTGGCTAAAGCTGCCTTTGTAAATCCAGCCAAACTAGGACCTCAAGACTTAACTTATGGTAAGATTCACAACTTCAAGACTCGTGAAGATGCCGTTATCTACGAAGCTCATGTGCGTGACTTCACTTCAGATCCTGCCATTGCAAAAGACTTGACCAAACCATTTGGTACCTTTGAAGCCTTTATTGAAAAACTAGACTATCTCAAAGACTTAGGTGTGACCCACATCCAGCTCCTTCCAGTCTTGTCTTACTACTTTGTCAATGAATTGAAAAACCATGAACGCTTGTCTGACTATGCTTCAAGCAACAGCAACTATAACTGGGGATATGATCCTCAAAACTACTTCTCCTTGACTGGTATGTATTCAAGCGATCCTAAAAATCCAGAAAAACGAATCGCAGAATTTAAAAACCTCATCAACGAAATCCACAAACGTGGCATGGGAGCTATCCTAGATGTCGTTTATAACCATACAGCCAAGGTCGATATCTTTGAAGATTTAGAGCCAAACTACTACCACTTTATGGATGCTGACGGAACACCTCGAACTAGCTTTGGTGGTGGACGCTTGGGGACAACCCACCATATGACCAAACGGCTCCTAGTTGACTCTATCAAATATCTAGTTGATACCTACAAAGTTGATGGCTTCCGTTTCGATATGATGGGAGACCATGATGCCGCTTCTATCGAAGAAGCGTACAAGGCTGCACGCGCCCTCAATCCAAACCTCATCATGCTTGGTGAAGGTTGGAGAACCTATGCTGGTGATGAAAACATGCCTACTAAAGCTGCTGACCAAGATTGGATGAAACATACCGATACTGTCGCTGTCTTTTCAGATGACATCCGTAACAACCTCAAGTCTGGTTATCCAAACGAAGGCCAACCTGCCTTTATCACAGGTGGCAAGCGTGATATCAACACCATCTTCAAAAATCTCATTGCTCAACCAACCAACTTTGAAGCTGACAGCCCTGGAGATGTCATCCAATACATCGCAGCCCATGATAACTTGACCCTCTTTGACATCATCGCCCAATCTATCAAAAAAGATCCAAGCAAAGCTGAGAACTATGCTGAAATCCACCGTCGTTTGCGACTTGGAAATCTCATGGTCTTGACAGCTCAAGGAACTCCGTTTATCCACTCCGGTCAGGAATATGGACGTACTAAACAATTCCGTGACCCAGCCTACAAGACTCCAGTAGCAGAGGATAAGGTTCCAAACAAATCTCACTTGTTGCGTGATAAGGACGGCAATCCATTTGACTATCCTTACTTCATACATGACTCTTACGATTCGAGTGATGCTATTAACAAGTTTGACTGGACTAAGGCTACAGATGGAAAAGCATATCCTGAAAATGTCAAGAGCCGTGACTATATGAAAGGTTTGATTGCCCTTCGTCAATCTACAGATGCCTTCCGACTTAAGAGTCTCCAAGATATCAAAGACCGTGTCCACCTCATCACTGTTCCAGGCCAAAATGGTGTGGCAAAAGAGGACGTGGTAATTGGCTACCAAATCACTGCTCCAAATGGGGATATCTACGCAGTCTTTGTCAATGCGGACGAAAAAGCTCGCGAATTTAATTTGGGAACTGCCTTTGCACATCTCAGAAATGCTGAAGTTTTAGCAGATGAAAACCAAGCAGGGCCAGTCGGAATTGCCAACCCGAAAGGACTTGAGTGGACTGAAAAAGGCTTGAAATTAAATGCCCTTACAGCTACTGTTCTTCGAGTCTCTCAAGGCGGTGCCATTGTTGCCCCAGCTGTGGAAGAAAAACCAGAATTTGATCTTTCTAGCTTAAAACAAGAACAAGGGCAAAATAATAGCCAAGGCCATATTTCAAACCCAGTAATCAAATCTGAACATCAAGAACCAGCTCCACAAGCTAAACCTGACTCTACTAAACCAGATGCCAAAGTAGCTGATGCAGAAGATAAACCCAAGCAAGCTACAACTGATTCACAACCAGCACAAGAAGCACAACCATCATCTGTAAGTGAAGCTGTTCAAAACGAATCGGTAGAAAACTCTAGCAAGGAAAATATACCTGCGCCCCTAGCTAAACAAGCTGAACTTCCAAATACAGGAACCAAAAATGATCACAAACTTCTGTTTGCAGGAATTAGTCTCCTTGCACTCCTAGGTCTCGGGTTCTTGTTAAAAAACAAAAAAGAGAACTAAACTAGCCCTCCTATAGAACAATCCCCCAAGCCTTAACGCTCGGGGGATTGATTTTTGCACAATATTTGCCGTCATAATAAACTCGATTAGGATTTTTTATTAAGACTCTTCTAAAATCAAATTCAAACCACGTCAGCTTCACCTTGCCGTACTCAAGTACAGCCTGCGGCTAGCTTCCTAGTTTGCTCACAAGAAAAAGCCTAGATAACTAGACTTTTTTAGCTTATTCTACCGTTACTGATTTAGCAAGATTACGTGGTTTGTCCACATCAAGGCCACGGTGGAGTGTTGCAAAATAAGCGACTAATTGCGTTGGCACAACCATTGAAATTGGTGAGAGGTAAGGGTGGACGGTCGTAAGAACGATGTCGTCTGTATCTTTGGCAACATTTTCTTCTGCAATAGTGAGAACCTTGGCACCACGGGCTGCCACTTCTTGGATATTTCCACGAGTGTGGTTGGCAAGGACTGGATCTGACAAGAGGGCCAAAACAGGCGTTCCTTCTTCAATCAAGGCAATGGTTCCATGCTTGAGTTCTCCTGCCGCAAAGCCTTCACACTGGATGTAAGAAATCTCTTTAAGCTTAAGACTTGCTTCCATAGCTACGTAGTAATCTTGACCACGCCCAATATAAAAGGCGTTACGAGTTGTTTCAAGAAGCTCACGAATCTTGCTATCAATCAATTCTTTTTCTGAAAGAGTTGATTCGATAGACTGAGCCACGATTGACAACTCATGAACTAGGTCAAAGGCTTGCGCTTTAGCATTGGCATTTGCTTGACCGACTGCTTTTGCAAGAAAGGCAAGGGCTGCAATTTGCGCTGTATAGGCCTTGGTTGATGCCACGGCAATTTCAGGACCTGCATGAAGGAGCATGGTATGGTTGGCTTCACGTGAAAGAGTTGAACCTGGGACATTTGTCACTGTCAAGCTCGGAATTCCCATTTCATTAGCCTTGACCAAAACCTGACGGCTGTCAGCTGTTTCACCAGACTGACTGATAAAGATGAAGAGTGGTTTCTTGCTGAGAAGTGGCATACCGTAGCCCCACTCAGATGAGATTCCAAGTTCAACTGGTGTATCTGTCAATTCTTCCAACATCTTCTTAGAAGCAAATCCTGCGTGGTAAGATGTCCCAGCTGCAAGGATGTAGATACGGTCTGCGTCTTGAACAGCCTGGATGATAGCTGGGTCTACTACTACTTGACCAGCCTCATCTGTGTAGGCTTGGATTAGTTTACGCATAACAGTTGGTTGCTCGTCAATTTCCTTAAGCATGTAGTAAGGGTAAGTTCCTTTACCGATATCTGACAAGTCTAGCTCAGCAGTGTAGCTAGCACGCTCACGACGATTTCCATCATAGTCTTGAACTTCCACACTATCAGCCTTGACGATTACCAACTCTTGGTCATGAATTTCCATGTATTGGTTGGTTTCACGAATCATAGCCATAGCATCTGAGCATACCATGTTATAACCTTCACCAAGACCAATCAAGAGTGGTGATTTATTTTTAGCTACGTAGATGACTTCAGGATCTTGTGAGTCAACCAAGGCAAAAGCATAAGAACCACGGATGATGTGAAGAGCTTTTTTGAAGGCTTCAAGAACAGAGAGACCTTCTTCTTCCGCAAATTTTCCAATCAAGTGAACAGCGATTTCAGTATCTGTTTGCCCCTTAAAGTGGTGACCTGCAAGGTATTCTTCCTTGATTTCAAGGTAGTTCTCAATGACCCCATTGTGCACCAAAACAAAACGTTCAGTCTCAGAGCGATGTGGGTGAGCATTGTCTTCCGTTGGTTTTCCGTGAGTAGCCCAACGAGTATGTCCGATACCCGTTGTCCCCTCAACACCAGCTGTCTTAGCAGACAATTCTGCGATACGACCAACAGCCTTGACTAGATGGTTTTCAGCACCACCTAGGACAAAAATCCCCGCAGAATCATAGCCACGGTATTCGAGCTTTTCAAGTCCTTGAATCAAAATATCAGTTGCATTTGTGTTTCCAACAACACCAACAATTCCACACATAGTATATACGACACAGACCAGCTGTGCTTTCTCCTTAAAATTGGTATAGTCTAATTCCTCTTTTATAGAATCAGCAAAAACAGTATATACTTGTTTCTTTCACTTGTCAAGAGCAAAAATTGGTATAGTTGAAATTATCCTTCTGTAAGCAAAAAACTCTGACCAATTAAAATCATCAGTCAGAGTCCTTTTTAAAATCCATTATTGTCACTTAATTCCTTGAACCAGTGCCCTGATTTTTTCAGACGACGTTCTTGCGTTTCCAAGTCTAATTCGACCAAGCCATAGCGATTTTTATAGCTATTGAGCCATGACCAGCAATCGATAAAGGTCCAAATCAAGTAGCCCTTACAATTGGCTCCGTCTTCAATGGCACGGTGAAGTTCGCGAAGATGACCTTTTACAAAGTCAATACGGTAATCATCTTGAATCATTCCATTCTCACGGAATTTTTCTTCCCCTTCAACACCCATACCATTCTCTGTCAACATCCACTCGATATTGCCATAATTTTCCTTGATATTTTGGGCGATGTCATAAATCCCTTGCTCATAAATCTCCCAGCCACGATGAGGATTGATTTTACGTCCAGGCATCACATAAGGCTCGTAAAAATGTTCTGGTAAGAGTGGACTCTCTGGATGCTTAGCAAATCGAGGCGCCATAACACGCAAAGGTTGATAGTAGTTGACACCAAGGAAGTCCACTGTATTGTCACGAATGAGATCCAACTCCTCCTCTGTAGCATCAGGCAAGAGACCGTGTTCATGCAAGATTTCTACTAACTCCTGTGGATAAGTCCCCAAAACAGATGGGTCTAAGAAAGATTGGGCCTGAAAGAGGTCCGCAATGCGAGCGGCCTTGACATCAGCAGGATGCTGACTACGTGGATAAGCCGGTGTCAAGTTTAAGACAATCCCAATCTTGGAATCTGGCAAAAGTTCATGACAAGCCTTAACCGCCCGACTGCTAGCCAATTGTGTATGATAAGCTACTTTAACGGCTGCCTCTGCATCCACCTTATGTGGATAATGGGCATCGTAAAAATAGCCAAATTCTACTGGAACTATTGGCTCGTTAAAGGTAATCCATTGATCCACTAAATCTCCATAAATCTCAAAACAAAAACGAGCATAGTCTTCATAGGCTGAAACAGTCGCCTTATTTTCCCAACCATCACCATCCTCTTGAAGGGCAAAAGGCAAATCAAAATGATAAAGATTGACTAAAAGACGAATCCCCTTAGCCTTAATAGCCTCAAAAACCTTACGATAGAAATCCACACCTTGAGCATTGACTTTTCCACGCCCTTGTGGAAAAATCCGTGACCACTGAATAGAAGTCCGAAAGGCCGTATGACCAGTCTCTAACAGTAGCTCAATATCCTTTTCCCAGTTTTCATAAAAGGTTGATGTTTTATCTGGACCAATCCCATTATAGTAACGATTTGGCTCCACTTGGTACCAATAATCCCAGAGATTATCTCCCTTACCGTCACCAGCTACACGTCCTTCTGTTTGTGGTCCAGAAGTAGAGGATCCCCAGACAAAATCCTTTGGAAATCTTAGCATACATTTACCTCTTTATCTACTCATTTTTCCCATTATACAGAAAAAACAAGGTAAAAACTAGTTACATTTTTTCCTTGTTTTTCTTCTGATTATAGTTTTTATTTCTTGCTGAGAATTTCAAGCGTTTCAAGCACGTTATCTGCATGAACTTCGATAGTATCACCAGTCGCTTTAATCTTAACTTCTACGATGCCATCGGCCGCTTTCTTCCCAACAGTGATACGGATTGGCAATCCAATCAAGTCGCTATCACTGAATTTGACTCCGACACGTTCGTTACGGTCATCTGTCAAGACTTCGTAACCAGCTCCCATCAAGCTTGCTTCAAGCTTTTCTGTCAAGGCTTGCGCTTCTTCATCCTTGACATTGACAGTAATCAAGTGCACATCAAATGGTGCCAATTCTTTAGGGAAGTTGATTCCCCAAGCATAACGGTATTCACCTTTTGGCGTTTTGTTAACAAAGAGGCGAGCGTGTTGCTCCATCACTGCTGAAAGGAGACGGCTGACACCAATACCATAACATCCCATGATAATTGGCACAGCACGACCATTTTCATCCAAAACATCTGCCCCCATGCTTGCCGAATAGCGAGTACCGAGTTTGAAGATGTGACCAATTTCGATACCACGCGCAAAGTTAAGGACACCTTGTCCGTCTGGAGAAATTTCACCCTCACGAACTTCACGGATATCCACATATTCTGCAGTAAAATCACGACCTGGGTTCACACCAGTCAAGTGGTAGCCATCTTCGTTAGCACCGACAACTGCATTGCGAACATCTTGCACTTTACGATCTGCAATAATTTTAATATTCTCTGGCAAAGCAACTGGGCCAAGTGAACCAAATCCTGCTTGAACAACATTTGCCACTTCTTCTTCACTTGCAACGTCAAAGAAATCTGCTCCCAAGTGGTTTTTCAACTTAACTTCATTGAGTTGGTCATTTCCAACTAGAAGGGCTACAACAAGCTCACCATCTGCCATGTAGAAGAGGGTTTTAATTGTTTGTTCTTCTGGAACATTGAGGAAGGCTGCAACTTCATCGATTGATTTAACATCTGGCGTTGCAACACGAGTTACTTCTTCTTCAGCGACAACACGGTTGCTTGGTTTGTACTCGTTTGTTGCCATTTCCAAGTTAGCCGCATAGCTAGACTCACTTGAGTAAGCAATGGTATCCTCACCAGAAACCATCCATTTAAGCAATTCTGCCTTGATTTCTTCTTGCACTTCTGCAGGAATCTCATCAAATGAAGCAACTGACTTGTCCAAGACGACCCAGCGGTCAAGGTCTGTACGAGCAGGTGTAATGGCCATAAATTCTTGGCTGTCCTTACCACCCATAGCTCCACCGTCACCAATAATTGCCTTGAAATCTAAACCACTACGAGTGAAAATACGCTCATAAGCAGCCTTGTACTCATCATAAACACTGTCCAAGCTATCATAGTTAGCGTGAAAGCTGTAAGCATCCTTCATGATGAACTCACGTGTACGAAGAAGTCCATTACGTGGGCGTTTTTCATCACGATACTTAGGTTGGATTTGGTAAAGGTTGAGTGGCAATTGCTTGTAAGACTTAACAGAATCACGGACAATAGCTGTAAAGGTTTCTTCGTGAGTTGGACCTAGGATAAAGTCTGATTTTTCACGATTTTTTAGTTTGTAAAGGTCTTCACCATAAGTTTCGTAACGACCTGATTCGCGCCACAATTCTGCACTGAGGAGGGCAGGAGCCAACATCTCAACGGCACCAATCTTATCAAATTCTTGGCGCATGATATTTTTAGCTTTTTCAATCACACGATTAGCAAGTGGTAGGTAAGAATAAACACCTGCTGAGACTTGACGAACATAACCAGCTCGCAACATAAGAGCATGGCTGATAACTTGAGCATCGCTTGGCATTTCGCGAAGCGTTGGGATAGGCATTTTACTTTGTTTCATAATATTCCTCGATTATCTAAAAAAGAGTCGCATGATGTCATTCCAGGTCACAGCAATCATCAAGACAACCATGATGACCACTCCGGCCAAGGTGACATAGGTTTCAATTTCTTGTTTCAATGGTTTGCGGCGAATGGCTTCCAGGATATTGAGCACAATCTTACCACCATCCAGGGCTGGAATCGGAATAAGATTAAAAATCCCGATATTGATGGAAATCACTGCCAAGAAGTACAAGACATTCTCAATTCCATTTTTAGCAGCATCACTACTTGCCTTAAAGATGGCAACAGGTCCACCTAGCTTGTTCAAATCCGGTTGGAAAATCAGATTTTTCAGTTCTGAGAGAATTCGGAGGGCCGAGTCAGCAGCAGTTGTAAAACCACCTACAAACATAGATACAAAATCTGACTTAATCCCCGGTTGAACACCTAGAAGGTAACGGCCTTGACTTTCTTCCGGAGTAACAGTGACTTGTTTGTCACTCCCCTTTTCAGAAATAGTCACATCCAAGGTCGGGGCCGTCTTATCTTTGGTTTCTGATTCCACAGCCTGAATCAAACTTTCCCAGTTGCTAACCTCATGTGAGCCAATCTTGGTAATTTGTGCCGTTTCTGGTACTCCTACCTTAGCCAAAGCCCCTTGAGGCATAATATGGAACTGGTTGGTATCGACATCTCTGACACCACCCTGCATGAAGATTAAAATCCAGAAAACAACGACACCTAAGATAAAGTTGTTCATGGGGCCTGCAAAGTTAGTAATGAGTTTCCCCCAGATAGTTGCATTTTGATATTGAACATCTAAAGGTGCAATCCGAACCTCAGTACCATCTGCTTCCACAACCGTTGCATCGTGATCCACTGCAAATGTTTTTTCTTCTTCCAGAACCAATCCTTTGATAAAGAGCTTGTCTTCAAAGTCAAACTGGGTCACCTGCATAGGAAGAGCTGTTTGATCCAATTTTTTACCTGAGAGATTGATGCGTTTAACCTTACCATCATCAGTAAGCGTCAAACTGACAGGAGTTCCTGTCTTGATTTCAGTTGTATCATCACCCCAACCGGCCATACGGACATAGCCACCCAGAGGCAAGATTCGAATGGTATAGGCCGTCCCGTCCTTGCCAATATGAGCAAAGATCTTGGGTCCCATGCCAATGGCAAATTCACGCACTAGAATCCCTGATTTCTTGGCAAAGTAGAAGTGTCCGAACTCGTGTACCACTACAATAATCCCAAAAACCAGAATAAAGGTTAAAATTCCGAGCATAGTATTTCCTCCGTCTTTTGATTAAAAGAGTCCAAATAAGTGCATGATTGGAAATACAAGCAACATACTATCAAAACGATCCAAAACACCACCATGTCCAGGGATAAATTTCCCAGAATCCTTGACACCAAAATGACGTTTGATCGAACTTTCTAGTAAATCACCAAATTGTCCAGCAATGCTAAAGAAAATAGCAAAGACTGACATCTTGTAAATTCCATACGGAAGAGCAACTGTCCTATCAAACATCATAAAGATGATGGTTACTAAAATAGCACCTAAAATACCACCCAAGGCACCCTCAAAGGTTTTATTTGGAGAAACTGTCGGAGCTAATTTTCGTTTACCATAGTTCATTCCTATAAGATAGGCACCACTGTCTGTCGCCCAGACGATACATAAGGCTAATAGTGCCTTATCTAACCCTGCAATTCTAGCATCTAATAGAGCATTAAAACCAAAGCCCACGTAGAAACTCATAGCAAGCGGGAAAACAGCATCCTCAATCGTATAAGACTTGCTAAAAACAGTCGTTCCTAACATAATTGAAATCAAAACACTATAGGCAACCACATTCCCATCAACTGGCAAAAAAGTCAGGTAATTCTCCAAGGGAATGGTCAAGGCAAAGGTTGCAAAGAGGGTTAAGAGACCCTCTATAGTCATGGTCTCTAGACCTCTCATCTTCAAAAGTTCATGCATGGCTAGCATGGCTATGATTCCAATTGCTATCTGCAGCAAGAGTCCCCCAATCATTAAAATTGGTAGGAAAATAGCCAGGGCAATCCCTGCAAACAAGGTTCTTTTCTGTAAATCCTGTGTCATATTTCCTCCTAAACTCCTCCAAATCGGCGATGACGACGATTGTAGGCAAGAATGGCTTCCTGCAAGGCCGCCTCGTCAAAATCAGGCCACAAGGTATCCGTAAAATAGAGCTCACTGTAGGCTCCCTGCCATGGAAGGAAATTGCTCAAACGCAATTCTCCACTAGTACGGATAATCAAGTCTGGGTCTCGTAAGTCCTTAGGCAAATGCTGGGTGAAGAGATAGTTGCCAATCAATTCCTCTGTGATGTCACCTGGGTTGATTTTGGCATCTAACACATCCTGAGAAATCAACTTAAGAGCCTGTGTAATCTCAGCACGTCCACCATAGTTGAGGGCAAAATTAAGAATTAATCCTGTGTTGTTCTTAGTCAATTCTTCAGCTTTAGTTAGAGCTTCAAAGGTTTGCTTAGGCAGGCGGTCTGTTTCCCCAATCATTTGAATCTTAACATTATTCGCATGCAATTCCGGGACATAATTATCATAAAACTCTACTGGCAAGTTCATGATAAACTTGACTTCCTGATCTGGACGGGTCCAATTTTCCGTAGAAAAAGCATAAACTGTAATAACCTTAACGCCTAGTTTGTTGGCTGCCTTGGTCACAGTTTGCAATGCTTCCATGCCCGCCTTGTGTCCAAAAACTCGCGGTTGCATACGTTTTTTAGCCCAACGGCCATTGCCATCCATGATGATGCCGATATGAGCAGGAACCTGTGTCGGAACCTCTACTTCCACATCCTTATCTTTCTTAAAAAATCCAAACATGATCTTATTCCTATTCAAAAATCTATCGTTTCATTATACCATATTTCCCTATTTTCTTCTATCACTAAGCTATTTATACTCTTCGAAAATCAAATTCAAACCACGTCAGCTTCACCTTGCCGTAGGTATATGATACTGACTCCGTCAGCTCTATCCACAACCTCAAAACAGTGTTTTGAGCAGCCTGTGGCTAACTTCCTAGTTTGCACTTTGATTTTCATTGAGTATTATTCTCAGGCACCAAGCCCATTTTTCAAAAAAATAAGTCGCCTGATTGGGCGACTCTATTTTTTATAGGGAGATTATTATGAAAAAGTTTTAGGAGTTTAAGTTAAGGTCTTCTTAACTTATGAACTTAGTATACACTTCCTAGCTTAAAGTTTCCTTAAGTATTTTTAAAAATCAAATTTTTCCATTTCTCCTGCCAATTTTTCTTGGATAGACGTGTTCGATAAAGTTCCATTCGGTCTTCATTCTCTAAAAAATGAGGAGTTGGACGAACTTGAAAATTCAAAATATCCTCCAAACCATAAGGTGCATAGAGTTCAAAATCGAATTCTTCATTCAAGCGCAGTCCAACTGCCGTACACCGTTCTGGATACTTACTCATAGCATCACGGGAACTGGTATAGGGAGCAGTATGAGGACTGTGCTGGTGCATATAGAGCTGATTTTTCAATTCCCACTGGTACTGAGGAAAGTCCTCTCTCAACTTGTTCTCTATAGCCAGCGTCTCTTCATAACTCACATCTGGGTCAAAGAAAATGACATCAACATCTGTTTCACAGTCAAAAGGTGATTTGTATGACAAAAGATTCCAGATGAAATTTCGTACCGAACCTGCTGCCAACCACGAGTCTTTCAGACCAAGATCTCGTATGATCGTCAGAATAGCCATCATATCCGGATTTTCTCTGAAAGCTTCTAGAATTTCTTGTTTATTTTTCATTATACTCATACCCTAAATGCTCGTAGGCCTTAGCCGTTGCAACCCGTCCAGACCGTGTTCGCATGATAAAGCCTTTCTGGATTAGGTAAGGTTCGTACATATCCTCAACCGTCTCACGCTCTTCAGCGATATTCACAGAAAGAGTTCCTAATCCGACAGGACCACCACCATACATCTCAATCATGGTACGAAGGATTTTTTGGTCCACATAGTCCAAACCTTCATGGTCAACATCCAGCATAGTTAATGCCTTATCGGTAATAACATCATCAATGACCCCATTCCCCATAATCTGGGCAAAATCGCGCACGCGCTTGAGGAGACGATTGGCAATACGAGGGGTTCCACGACTACGCAAGGCCAGCTCAGAAGCTGCCTCATGAGTAATTTCCATCTCAAAAATATCTGCCGTCCGCTCAACAATTTCTGTCAAGTCAGCATGGGCATAGTATTCCATATGCCCCGTAATCCCAAAACGTGCCCGTAGAGGATTTGACAGCATACCAGCCCGAGTCGTCGCACCAATCAAGGTAAAAGGTGGTAACTCCAAATGAACACTACGACTACCCTCACCAGCCCCAATCATAATATCGATGTAAAAGTCCTCCATCGCACTATAAAGCACCTCTTCCACCGACATAGGCAAGCGGTGAATTTCATCAATAAAGAGGACATCCCCAGGCTCTAAGTCATTCAAAATCGCTACCAGATCACCAGCTTTTTCGATAACAGGACCCGACGTCTGCTTGAGATTAACTCCCAGTTCATTGGCAATAACAAAGGCCATGGTCGTCTTCCCCAAACCTGGAGGCCCGAAAAGGAGGACATGATCCAGCGCTTCATCCCGCATTTTAGCGGCTTCGATAAAGATTTGAAGCTGGTCCTTAACCTTATCCTGCCCGATATATTCACGTAAATACTGAGGACGGAGCGTGCGTTCTACTAGCTCCTCGTCCCCCATTATCTCATTATCTAAAATTCTACTCATGGCTCTATTATATCAAAAAACCAAGCCACAAACAAAAAAGCCACCCGATTGGGTGACTCCCGAGTTTGGCACTTTATTCTAAGTCACTGCTTCACCGCCTGCGAGAAGAGGTGAGATAGCCCATGATGGATACAATACTTAAAACTATCATCGGACCAATTGTGGTCGGTGTCGTTCTTCGATTAGTCGATAAATGGCTAAACAAGGACAAATAGTGTCAAAAAAGACCTCAAGCTTAATGTGGAAGTTAGCTTGAGGTCTTTTCTAGCCTATGATATAGAACTAGTACTCAATTCCTTTTTATTATCCCACAGTTCACAAAATTTGTCAAAGGTTTATATCCTCATCTACTCAGCTTGTCATTTATAAGCAAAAATAATGTTCATCATGCGTTTATCTGCCAACAAATAAAGGAGACATGCCACCAAGGTAATCAGCCACACGGCATATACAGAAACTGTTAAAACCGTGAATTCCTCCATGATGATTAGTAGTAAATTTGCCAGATAATATCTCCCAACAACCGTTGTTAAAGTAAACAAACCTGCAAATGACAATAAAAAGGCAAGTGGTAGGGCAAGAATAAGTTCCTTCCGATATTTTCCTAAGAAGAGGACAATAATGCCAGCAGACAGTGTATAAGCAAAAGCAATTACTCCATAACCAAATCCCCACGATAAAATTGTAAGACTAGAGAAAGCAAAATCACCATCCATTAGCTCTAGGACAACCATAGCCAAAAAGGTGAATTCACTGACTAGTAGATTTATCAATAAAGTAAGCATAAACTTCGCTTGGAGTAATTGTTTCAAATCGACAGGAATCAGTCTGAGATTTGAAATCGTTTTAGACACTTGTTCTATTCTTATCAAATCCACTAAAATCATGCTCGAAAAAGGGAGGAGAAAATAGTAGTTCAAAAAGAAGAAACCATTTTCTACATACCAACCATTCACACTACCGTACGAATGCCCTTGATAAATCTGATGACCAATCATAAACTCTAACAAAAAGAGCAGGATGGCTACAAAGGGAATCATATACAGTATCTTTCGCCTTCTTAGTTTAGTCAATTCTAGCATCAACATTTATTCATCCACCTTTCTTAACCAAGATTTAATGGACAAGAAAGACAAAACAAGTAAAGATAAACCTAGTACAATAATCGATAAGATAACTGGCTGTTGAAGCACCACTCCTTCTCTGTTTCCTTCCCAAATTAAACTGTTAGCGCTTGTAACTGGACTGATATTTGGACTCGTCCTTGCTAAAAAAAATGACACTAAAACATACATGACGCCGACCAAATTTCCAACTATCTCCTTGCCTCTTACTTTTATCATGAGCAAAGCAACTAAAGGAAATACACCCATGGGAATTAAGACACCACTACTCATACAAAGATAGAAGAATCTTAATAATAAAGACAAACTGACTGTTGAAGAAAAGCGAGATAGTAGTGCAAATAAGGAAACCGAAATATAGGTGAATAACATGATACAAAGAGCGTTGATTTCAATATACAAAATCTTAGCCCAGAATGTCTTCATCAGATTTGCTGAAGCGAGTTTCAAGTTGTTCATGATGCGATAGCGATATTCTACACCAAATGCCTGTATTGTATAGGAAACACAATACAAAGGGAGAATCAAAAAGTTTAAATAAGACAAAGAGAATTTATAGACAAAGGGAAAGGAGTCAAACAAGCCTCTCGCATCATTTACATAATAACAGATGAGAGCTAGGTAGAGGGAAACAACACCATATACGACAAAATTCAGTTTTTGATGCCTTTGTTTGAGAAATTCAATCTTCACTAAATCAAGCAATTCCCTCACCTCCTGTTATCCGCTTAAAGTAATCCTCTAAACTTTCATTGTTTTTATAAGAATATTCTTTTAGAACTATTCCGTTGTCTTTTAAGGAGTTAGATACGACTGCAATGTCAAAAGTAGGTGATTCTCCCTGAAGTTCAAGTTCTATATCCGAAAGAATACTAATCTGTTCTTGCAGATTTATCCTGCAAAGCACTTCCTTAGCTTGAGGAGCATCCGAAACAATTAGGTGGATTTTCCTTTTATCTGCACCATCTATTAATTCCTTCATAGTCTTTTCAGCCATAAGGTGGGCATCATGCAGTATCCCAACTCTATCTACAAGCTTTTCAAGTTCTGAAATAATGTGGCTGGATATTAAAATCGAAATGCCATGATTGGTACTGAGTTCCTTTAGATAACGGCGCATTTCAAGGATACCAATAGGATCTAAACCATTTGTTGGTTCATCTAATATCAGAATTTTCGGCTGGTGCATAATAGCGTTAGCAATTGCTAACCTTTGCTTCATTCCCAAAGAATACTGCTTGAATAGTTTTTTATTTTCCCCATCTAATCCTACTACTTGTAAAGCTTGCTCTACTTGTTTTAGCGAAACTCCTCTCAATCTCGCAAAAATAGAGAGATTTTCAGGTCCCGTTAAATTAGGATAAAAAGAAGCACTGTCCAATACCACACCGATTTGAGATAGCAAATCCTTAGAAAATTCACCTAACAGTTTTTCAGATAGAATATTCACTTCACCACTATCCATCGCTGTCAAACCTAAAATAGCTTTGATAAAGGTAGTCTTTCCAGCGCCATTTCTTCCTAGTAAGCCATAGATTTCTCCCTGTTTTAGCGTAAAGTCTATCTTATCTAAGACAATCTTCCCATCATAGGATTTTGATAAATTAGATGTCTGTATTACTGGATTTCTCATTTTATTCTCCTCCTAACATCTATACACCCACATCAAAAGACATAATAGAGTAGTTCCTGTATAACTAGTTATATGAGAAGGTAATAGGGTATAGCAAACTTACAGTCCCCCCTTTAAGTCCTTCAATCTGTGGCACGATTCATTATATAAATGTTACTTCACAAACATTCAATAAATAAATCCTCCAGTCCAAGATTAACTACACTAATTGTTGAAGCTTGTTGTATAACTCTCAAATCCAAAATATATTGTAATTGATTTACAGTTTTTAAAAGCAACCGCTTACAAAGAATCCTAAAAAAATATATTCTAAAAATGATTTTACGAAACTTTGCTAAAATACTCATATTAACCACATTTTCTTATCTTTACACTTGTAAGTGTACTACTTTGAATCTTCTTTGTCAATAAAAAGTATTCTTTTTTTCAGTTTATTTCCTATTTATTCTTTTGAGACTATTTCTATGCCAGGAAGTTGAAAAATAGAGATTAAAAGTATATAATTAATCATAAATTTATTTAAAGAAGGTTTAAAGATGAGCATATTATCTGACAAACTAAAAGCAAAGAGAAAAGAAAAAGGCTTCTCACAAAAAACACTTTCCGAAGGAATTTGTGAGCAAAGCCAAATCAGCAAAATAGAACGTGGCAACTATATGCCTGCTGCTGATTTACTCTATAAACTTGCAAATCGGCTTCAAGTTCCCTTAGAATATTTTTTCGATGAACAGATTGAAATGACTTCCAATATAACACCGTTTAAGAAATTAGCAGAAAAATTACTTGAAGATCGTAATTACGAGGATTTAGAATACCTCTTAAACTTAGAAAAAGAAAAGTCTCAGTATCTGTCTACTGAGGATGAATTTTATCTTCTATGGATTCAAGCGATTATCCTTTTCTACTTACATGGTTCCAAAGATGAAGCTATTGCCAGTCTAGAAAACACTTTGCCAAAACTTTCGTCTAGTTCATCTGTGTATCTTAAACTCCTCAATACTTTATCTAATTTTTATTTTTCTGTAGGGCGTGATGCAGAATACGAAGAAAATAACTCACTTCTTATCAGTTTGTATCAGGAAAAAGATTTAAACCATCAAGAGTATTTATTTGGTTATATTCGAGTTAAACATAATTTCGCTTATTATTTACACTCTAAAGGGAAAGAGTTAGAAGCTGTCCAAGAGGCCTTAGAAACCATTGACTTTTGTAAACAAAAAGAGACCAGCTATCAGCTGGCACCTCTTTTAACTATCGTTGCGAACGCCGGAAAAGATTTTTTAAAGCACGATGAAATTCTTGACTATTATTTACAGGCTCGTGATATCTGTAAAATATACGGGCACAAGCTCTTGATGGCTAAGATTGACCATTTTTTGAAAGATAAGGATAGGTGACTTCGATCGTAATAAGTTATAATTACCAATTAGCTAGAAACATAAAAGTGGAGAGGAACTAATGTAGTTTTCTCCACTTTTGTTAATATCCCCTCTTCCACTTGTATCCTGCCCAGCATGCTAAAGCCAGTAAAACTAAATTAAAGATGATAAAGAAAGTCACAAAACCAAATAATCCATTCTGGGATAAATCTTCTACATAAAGGTTGGATTCAGTAAAGAACAGATAAATTCCATAACCCTCCACGAAAATAAGAAAACTGACAAAACCAATCATAAGTCTGAGAAAAAAGTCTTTAAAATCAAAAAACGCATAATATCAGTGTTGAAAACCTGATACTATGCGTTTTATTGTGGAAAGATTTACTTCATTTTCTCCTGAAATTGAGTTTTTGCCCAATTTCTCTTTTATGGTATAATATTGTTCGGCACTTCTACACCGCCTGCGAGAGGAGGTGAATTAGCCCATGATGGATACAATACTTAAAACTATCATCGGACCAATTGTGGTCGGTGTCGTTCTTCGCTTAGTCGATAAATGGCTAAACAAGAACAAATAGTGTCAAAAAGACCCCAAGCTTATTTGGACGTGAGCTTGGGGTCTTTTCTAGCCTATGATATAGACACAATACTTAATTCCCTTTTATTATCCCACAGTTGACAAAATTTGTCAAAACTTTACATTCTCAGCTTCTCAAGCTTTAACCGCTTTACAACAAGACTTTCAAGTTTAAGAGAAAGTTAGGGATTCTATCAATTTCATAGAAATTTTGATTTAGTAAACGAAGAGACAATCTTACATGTCACTCCTCATTTAATACGCCACTACTGGACAAGCAAAATCATTATTACAGCAGTTCCAGTCCTTCAATTAATAGTTACTTACAATCAAATTGAGTTTGAAGTAGCTGAAGCAACAACAGACCTATTTCTTAGTCATATTTTCTAAAAAAGTCTCCGCCAATTCCCCGACCAAAATCCGAAAAATACCGGAAAACATCGGAAAATTATTTTTAGAATAGTCCCCAAAAGCCTGAAATAGAGCCAAAAAACTCCACCTGATTGGGTGGAGTTAAGGGAGATTATTATGAAAAAGAAAAGTTTAGGATTTTATTAAATAAAGTTAGGAGGTCTTTATTTAATAACTATATGATACAAGACGAAGCTTAAAACTAGCTTAACTTTTCTCAAATTCTACCATTTTGCCAAAAATTTCTATCAGCATCTATCCACCCCACAAAAAAAGCCACCTGATTGGGTGACTTCATTAGGAGATTATGATGAAAAAAAGTTTTAGGATTTCATTAAATAAAGTTAGGAGGTCTTTATTTAATGGTTATATAATACTAGACCATCCTTAAACTTTGCTTAAGAAAAACAAGTTTTGTTATTTTTCTCTATTCACCCAAGTCATCCCTATACAATTATAGGTGGATAAGATTTCAAAGCCCATAGAACGATAGAATCTCAAGGTTCTTTCTGTCTGTTCTGTCACCAGCTGGACTTGATAGACATCTTTGTAAGCCTCTAAAGCCTCTTTCATTAGGGCACTACCAATCCCTTGACGCTGATAGATAGGTAAAACGATTAAATCTTGAACCAATACTGATGAGAATCCATCTCCAACCAAACGAATCAAGCCCACCACAGTATCATCATCAAGCGCCACATAAATCGCTAATGAATGAGATAAGGCCTGCTCCAGCATCTCTGGTTGATGGGTATAATTTGTCCAACCGACAGCCTGATAGAGATGCAAAACATCCTCTAACTTGACAATTTCTTGCTTTTTAATAGTGATCATGTCAACACCTATTAAAGCTCTCTTAAGCTCTTGTACTGTCGTCCATTTTTATCAAAATTTTCAGGAGCCAACCATGCTTCCAATCGAGCTTTGACTTTGGGCCAGTCCTTATCAATCATAGACAACCAATCCGTATCACGAGTACGCCCCTTATATACGACTGCCTGGCGGAAGGTCCCTTCATAGACAAATCCCAAACGCTCCGCAGCTCGTCTGGATGGCAGATTAAGAGAATCACATTTCCATTCGTAGCGACGATAGTTAAGCTCCTCAAAAACATAGCGCGCCAAGAGATAGTGAGCTTCTGTCCCTATTCGTGTTCCCCTGAGCTCTGGAGAAAAAGTGACCGCTCCCACTTCTATCACTCGGTTATTTTGGTCAATGCGCATGAGAGAAAAAGTTCCCAAAGCCTTACCAGTTGCCTTGTCTATGATTGCATAGTAAAAACGGTCCTTACGAGCCAACATCTGATTTAAAAGGCTAACCAACTCCTCCATATCTGCTACTGGCTCCTGAAAAAGGTAGGTCCACATCTCCCGAGGAGTATCCAGGCCATAAACAGCTAGCAAATCCTCCGCATGTTTTTCTACCGAGAGAGCCTCTATCCGAGCATAACGCCCTTCTAAGAAATCAATAGAAGGCAATTCACCTGGTGTATAACCTTCCATTGACTCCCCAACCATTTGACCATATTCGTTTACTGGCATCTTTCTTCTCCTTGTTTTACGCTGAAAATACTATATCACAAATTGTTCTCTTTGGAAACTGGCACTGTCTTCAAACTTCATCCTCAACACTATATTAGTGACCCGTTTTCTGTCTTTTATCCTCTAAGGCTTGATTAATTCGTTGGGTGAGTTTGTGATTTTTCCAGATTTGATACAACCATATCAATCCATAAATTAACAAGAAAAAGAACCAAAGCAAGGGACTCCACAAGGCTGAACCCCAGCCCAAAAATAGAGAGGTCAATACTAAAATAGTAGCTGTCACTAATAAATGAACTCCTACACGTATACTAAAAGCAAGAAACTCTAGCTTTTCAAGTATTAAAGTCAATACCCCCATAATTCCACCCATTAAAAACAGAGCTAGAATATTTTTTATCATTGGTTCAGGATAGGTAATACCTGGATAACACTGAGCTAATAACATCATACTCAAATAAAAGAAGGAAGCCGTACGCATTCCCGATACAAAATAATCAATTAATCGTTTCATGATTTTCTCCTATAAACCTAGATAATTCATTAAGGACTTAACGTATTTCCGACTCACACTAGATTTGATGCCCCGAGTCATTTTAGCCATCATGTTCCCTGAAAAACTATCTGATAACGATTCTAAGTGGTCAATGTTTATAATTGAATGGCGTGATATCTGTATAAAGTTCCGTCGGTTAATCCTATTCTGAAAGTTTGTCAATGTTTCCTTAGTTTTATAAATCCCGTCTACCGTATAAATGGTCAACAAGTTCTTATCGATATCTGCTAAAATAAGATCCTCAATTTTCACCATAACCAGATGATCATCCGTTCGAATAGGAATGACCACCTGATTGGTTGTTGAAAATTGTTCTAAATACTCCATGACTTCCCTCGCTTGGTCGGTTAACTGAGCTGCCTGAATTACAATATGTGGGTCCTTTTCTGAAAACTCTGCCTTCATTTCAAAACGAATCTTCATTTTCTCTCCAATATACTTTTATTTTCTCTTGCTAAACACTTTAACAAATAAAATCCAAAGAAAAATAGCGACAAGACTGATAATAACCACTATAAAGTATGTCTCTTCCTTTGTCAATAGTTCTTGCCAGTTGATTTGGATTCCCATTTTTTCTTGAAATTCCTTTAACAATCTGCTATTTCCTGTAAATGCAGTTTCTAACCGCTCTTTCATTAAAATTTGTCGATAGAGAGAAGCAATATAAGTTGCAGGGGTACACTTCATGATAATTTGTGCAAAATCAGGTAATACTCCAATGGGGATATAAGTTCCTACCAAAAATCCAGAAGCAGTCCCCACTATAGTTGCCAGTTTGCCAAGACTATCTACAGATTGAAAACGGTAAATCAAAAGAATATTTACCACACTTGAAAGCAGACTGCTTAACAGCATAATCAAAGTAATTTCCGGTAAATAACTGATAACTGGACTTTCTCTAAAATAAAGGCTCATAACAGCAAACATAAACACCTGCATGACAAAAGAGATGGCAATACTACTGATTAGATAGGACACCTGTAAGCCCCAGCTACCTAAATCTGTCAAGAAAAGATCTTGATCTACTTGATTTTCACGATCCTGTACCATTTGTGTAAGAGCCGTAAAACTGGTTGTAATCCCAGTCACAGCCAAGGTCCCACCCATCAGCCAGTTATTTAAAAGCTTCGTATTATCAGGGAGTTGGGTCCAAGCATCCGTCAAGTTCTTCTGCAAAAAAATGATATAAAGCAGGAAGGAAATCAATGCCCCCAATAATGAGAAAAATACTCCTGAACGATTACGAAAATATAAGATAAAATTCCGTTTCAATAAAGCTAACATTAGCGAACCTCTCTTCCTGTAAGTGCAATAAAGGCATCATCCATAGTGCCCGGACGAAACTCAAAAGAATCAATTTCTTCTCGAACTTTTGCCAAATATTCAATGGCTTCCTGTGACGTCCTTGGATAAAAAAGATATTCCAACTCATTTTCTTCCTCTACTGTCATTCCAGTCTGTAACAACTTTTCTAAATCCTTCATTTCTTTAAAACGAATTTTTAGGATATTAGAAGCATACTGACTTTTAATAGCAGTCGCAGAACCTTGCGCAATCACTTTCCCATGATCAACAATATAGATCCGATCCGCTTCATCCGCTTCATCCAGATAATGAGTCGTTAAGATAATAGTCATACCTTCATCCTTTTGTAGCCGATACAGTAGCTCCCAGATGGATTTGCGAGTCTGAATATCAAGACCTGTCGTTGGTTCATCCAAGAAAAGAATATCTGGTCGCGAAAGAAGAGCACGCGCAATATCAACCCGACGTTTTTGCCCACCTGATAAAGTCCCATATAGTTGTTTCTGGAAAGCAGTCAAGCCCAGTTGATGGATCAAATCATCCACACGACTTGCTGCAATCTCCTTATACTGTTGAGCACGAATCGTGAGATTTTCCCTAACCGTCAACATCTCATCCAGTACACTAGCTTGAAAAACAACTCCGATTTTCGTATTTGGCGCATAGCGAATCTGACCTTGTGTCGGCTTTTTCAAACCGATTAACATGGAAATGGTGGTTGATTTTCCTGCACCATTGGGTCCCAAAATAGCATTGAAACTTCCTTTTTCAAACTCTAACTGAATATCATCGACAGCCATATGAGTACCGTACCGTTTAGTCAAATGTTTAGCTTGTAAAATCATATTTCTTCCCTCCTTTTATCTCACTAGTTTAACAAAAATAATGACAGAAAAATCGACTTTTGAGATAAGTGGTTAAAATAAAAGGTTAAGTGGTGAGATGATTAGGGTTAAGTTAAAGTAGAGAAGGCTACAGCCATTTTTCTCCTACCGAATTGCTAAATGAAGCTTAAAAACACTTACAAGAACACATTATATTTTTAAATATGCGCTATAAAAGAGATGTTTTATCGCATCTGGCCGAAAAATTCAAGAATCGGTAGTATTATTCTCGCCAAATCAAACAATAAAAAATTAACTAGAAATCATGACACACAATCCCTTCTATCAAAATGAAACTGCTGAATATGATATGATTGAATTTGAAGCAAGTAAGTATTGTCCTGAATTTGAAACTTCCATTAGCCAAATTTTTAACGACAAGTAAATCCATTAGGAAATAATCTATGAAAAGAATTTTCAATACAAGCAAAAAACAGCTCTTTTTATCCGAGAAGAGCTGTTCTATTTTATGAAAGAGAAAGTCACTAGTAACTCTTGTACTTCTCTCTACGTTTTTACTGTTTGAGTTCAAATCTCTCTTGTTTGAACAATTGCTTTTTTAGACTGGACTACCAACCAGAACTGTGTTTTTATCTTAGTTGGGACTATTATAGTACGGTTCAGCACTATCTACAAATTTTTCAGATGTGTATCAAAATAATTTATCGTGGCAAACCATGAGTCTACACTTTCTTTCATTAATAAGCGCCAATCTTTTCGATAACGATGATTCGGTTGATAAGCAATCGTCAACATATGCCCTGTTTCATGATATTTTTTAAACAAAATGGATTCCCCTTTATATTGTGAAATAATATCATCTATCGCGGATGATGCATTCCATATTTCATCAACATCACTTCCTAGTAATAATAAAGGAGAGGCAATTTTACTCACATCAATCTGAGCCCTACTATCTTCAGGAATGTGTTTTCCAAAAAACTTGTTTAACAAATAATTTCCTAACTGAAATTTTTGATACGGAAGTTCTTTTTGCAAATATGTCCAAGAAGATGAATGAGAGTTTAGTTTTCCCTTTATTCCCTCAAATATTACATTTGAGGGGGAATTGAGTACCAAACATTGCACATCTTCCAAAATACTTTGTCCAGCCAGAACAAGCTCTGCTCCTTTAGAGCGACCATATATTCCTATTTTTGTATTATCAACTTGAGGATGATGATATAGAAAATCTTTCGCCTTCTCCAGACATTCTATTGGAATTCGTTCTAAATTGTGGGGTAATCCCTCTAAACCAAAATAAGCTATCGCAAGACAAATATAGCCTCTAGAAGATAAAAGTTGGGCAATATTCTGAGCTTTTTCAATTCTCCCCTCACTACCGCTAACAATAATAACGGCTGGCGCCCTTCTTAATTTTTCATTATAAAATAATCGACCTTGAAAATGCTTGTCATAAATATCTTGATACCTTATTCCCAGATTCATATAACGCCTTACAAAACTTTGCTCCGCGACCACATCTTTCCCCAGCCTGATTTTAATTTCAACACCAAAATAATCTCGCAATGGAATTCTATCAAGAGAATTGGGTAATCTCCTTTTCCTATTCTTCAACGGTTTCGCATTAAAGAACAAACCCATTTCTGAAATTCCTTTATAAGATCCCGAAATAGATGCTGTTTGAGAGGTGTCAATCATACCGTCCTGATCAGATAAAAAAATGGCAGTTGATTTCCACATAACATCATGATCTAAAAGTAAGGGAGCATTTATACAGTAATAATCAGACAGGTACATTTCTACACAATACATTGCCCTTGGTTCTAAACCATTAATAGCAATATAAAAAGATTCATCCGCTAAATCTGTTTGTGAAATCAGTTCTATGTTTACAGTCATATCTTCTCCTTTTTGTTAATTTGCTTAACAATTATATTTGAAATTTACCGTGACTTTTACCACGGTAATTCTCCCCACACCTTTTCAATATCATCCATCAATTTCACAACTGTTTTAAGTTCCACCTCGCTATAGTTGTTTAAAACTGAAAAGATTGATTTTTCAATATATTCTTGTTGCTCCTTATGGATTTTAAAAATTTCGATGCCTTTTTCAGTTAATCTCAAATATTTATTTTTCCCATTATTCGGATCAAAATCAAAAACAACTAAATTTTTTTGAATCAATCTCCTAACACTTTGAGTTATTGCACTTCTTGAAACTTCTAATAATTCAGATAATTTTACTAGATTTAAGGGCTGATTTTTCCCAATCACAACAATCAAATGTACCTCATTCAACGTAATGGATTTGTCAACACCACTTTTATGTTGATTTTTTTTTAACTGGTCAAACGCTAAAATAAATCTATTGAATCGATTATTAAATGCAATAAATTCTTTTTTATCCATAATCTCTCTTTCCTTTGTTAATCATATTAACAAAACAGAAACTTCCTGTCAAATAAAAAATCCTCCAGATTCTACTCTGAAGGATTCCTATCTTATTTCACAACGATATTAACGAGTTTAGTTGGCTCAAACAGTTTGGGAAACTGTTTGAGGTTGGAAATCAGCAAATAAATTGGTTATTTCACAACAATATTAACCAATTTATTTGGTACACTAATCACTTTCACGATTTCCTTACCGTCAATCTCTACTTTGACTTTTTCGTCAGCGAAAGCAATTTCTTGCAATTCTTCGCGTGATAGGTCTTTAGCGACCATGAGTTTGGCACGTACTTTACCTTTGATTTGGACGACAATTTCAATTTCATCTTCAACCAATTTACTTTCGTCCCAAGTTGGCCAAGCCACGTAAGAGATTGACTCACCTGTTGTTGCAACAGTTTGCCAAAGTTCTTCTGCCAAGTGAGGAGCAAATGGAGCAATCAATTGGATAAATCCTTTGGCATAGTCAACATAAAGCTTGTCTTCCTTGTTAGCCGCGTTGACAAAGACCATAAGTTGGGCAATAGCTGTGTTGAATTTCAATGATTCGATTTGTTCTGTGACAGCTTTGACTGTTTCGTTATAAACCTTGTCAAGAGCGCCATTGTTTTCCGCAAGGATTTCTTTACTTGTAATCAAACGGTAAACACGGTCAAGGAACTTACGACTTCCTTCCAGACCTTCTTCTGACCAAGCGATTGAAGCATCAAGTGGTCCCATGAACATTTCATAAACACGAAGGGTATCGGCACCGTATTGCTCCACCACGTCGTCTGGGTTGACAACGTTCCTGAGCGATTTAGACATCTTGGCTGGTGCTTGCTCCAACTCTTCCCCTGTTTCTACATGGAAGAAAGAACCGTCACGTTTTTCAACCTTATCGGTTGCCACAAGAGCGCCACGGTGGTCACGGTAGCTTGTTCCCAAAATCATTCCTTGGTTAAATAGTTTTTGGAATGGTTCCTTAGTTGGAACAACACCAAGGTCGTAGAGGAATTTGTGCCAGAAACGAGCATAAAGCAAGTGAAGTACAGCATGTTCCGCACCACCAACGTAGATATCTACTGGCAACCATTGTTTGAGGAGGTCCTCATCAGCCAATTTCTCAGTATTGTGTGGGTCAATATAGCGGAGGTAGTACCAGCTTGAACCTGCCCATTGTGGCATAGTGTTGGTTTCACGACGACCTTTGACACCATCTTCACGCGTCACTTCAAGCCAGTCTGTCAAGTTAGCTAGTGGACTTTCACCAGTACCTGAAGGACGTATATCCTTGGTTACAGGCAAGACAAGTGGCAATTCACTTTCAGGGACAGCTGTTGAAGTTCCGTCTTCCCAATGAATGATTGGAATCGGCTCACCCCAGTAACGTTGACGGCTAAAGAGCCAGTCGCGGAGACGGTAGGTAACCTTCTCTTGTCCATAGCCTTTTTCTTCCAACCAAGCCACAATCTTAGCAATCGCGTCTTCTTTGTTGAATCCATCTAGGAAGTCTGAATTAACGTGAAGGCCATCTTCTGTGTAGGCAGCTTCTTCAACGTTTCCACCTTCAAGTACTTCGACGATTGGAAGGTCAAATTGTTTGGCAAATTCCCAGTCACGTTGATCGTGGGCTGGAACAGCCATTACCGCACCTGTCCCATAGCTAGCAAGAACATAGTCTGCAATCCAGATTGGAATTTCCTTACCATTGACAGGGTTGATAGCATAAGCACCAGTCCATACACCTGTTTTTTCCTTGGCAAGGTCTGTACGAGCCAAGTCTGACTTGAGGCTGGCTTGGTGTTTGTAGTCAGCTACAGCCTCAGCTTGTTCAGGACTTGTGATAGCATCTACTAGTTCATGCTCAGGCGCCAAAACAGTGAAGGTCGCACCGAAAAGGGTGTCCGGACGAGTAGTAAAGACTGTAAATTCCTTTTCTGCTCCTTTTACTTTGAAAGTTACATTAGCACCAGTTGATTTCCCAATCCAGTTGCGTTGCATGTCCTTGATAGACTCCGGCCAATCTAGTTCATCTAAATCATTGAGCAAGCGCTCTGCGTAAGCCGTGATTTTGAGCATCCATTGGCGCATTGGCTTGCGGACAACTGGATAGCCTCCACGCTCAGAAGTTCCGTCAGGAAGAACCTCTTCGTTGGCGATGGCTGTTCCCAATTCCTCAACCCAGTTTACTGGCACTTCCGCTTCATAGGCCAAGCCTTTTTCGTAAAGCTTAGTGAAAATCCATTGGGTCCACTTGTAGTAGTTTGGATCTGTTGTATTGACTTCACGATCCCAGTCATAAGAAAATCCAAGCGCATTGATTTGGCGTTTGAAGTTGGCAATGTTCTCAGCTGTAAATTCTGCTGGGTCATTACCAGTATCCATAGCGTATTGCTCTGCAGGCAAACCAAAAGCATCCCAACCCATTGGGTGAAGGACATTGTAGCCTTGCGCACGTTTGTAACGGCTGAGGATATCGGTTGCAGTGTAACCTTCTGGGTGTCCTACGTGAAGACCCGCTCCAGATGGATAAGGGAACATATCAAGCGCATAAAACTTCGGTTTTGATGCATCTGTCCCTGTCTTAAATGTATGATGTTCTGCCCAGTAGCCCTGCCACTTAGGCTCAATTTCTTTATGATTGTAAAAACTCATGGTCTCTCTCCAATTTTGTGATGTTACTATTATACCATTTTTGGGGAAATTTGAAATGTGTTAAAAGAAAAAACTGTATACTGTACTTCATTAATTTTGATGACTATGAATTGCTCTATCTCCCACTTTTTATCCCATTGTTATGCAGTAAATCAAGGAGTAAGTCAATAATCTTATCTCATATAGCACAAAATACTTATTTTAGACCGAAGATAAAACTGGAATGCTAATTAATGTATTCACAATAAATAGCTGACAACTTGTATTGCTTCCTGATTTATAAAGAGCATCGGATACAATATGAGGATAAATAAAAGACTACCATTTTTAAAACAGTAGTCCTTATTGTTTATTGCGAATTTACATATGCATCTACAGCTATAATGGCTTGTGCAACATCTGAAGGCGAAATCTTAAACGGCATCTGATGGATTGTCTCACCCTCCATAGTTGCTTGTTTACCAACTTTTATTAAATCATCATATTCAACTTGATCCAAATGCATTTCTTTTAGAGTTGTTGGCATACCAATTTTTTTGTAAAACTCAATATACTTATCAAGTTCTTCTTTTGGTCTATTTTCCAATAAAAGTTGTACCAAGGTTCCATAAGCTACTTTTTCACCATGTGTTAAATGATGAATGTCACCTGTCAATGCAGTAAAACCATTATGAATTGCATGCGCCGCAGCTAATCCTCCACTTTCAAAACCTAGTCCACTCAATAAAGTATTAGCTTCAACAATATTTTCTAATGCTGGTGTCACCACTTTAGCTTCACAAGCTGCCATAGCCTGTAAACCATCTGCGAACAGCGTTTCTTCACATTTCTTCGCAATTGCAACTCCAGCCAACGTTTGTTGTTGTCCTAACATAGTTTTTCCATTTGCCTGCATAACTGCACGCGCCTCAACCCAAGTTGCTAAACCATCTGCAATACCAGACGCTAATAAACGCTTAGGAGCTTGTGAAATAACTTTTGTATCAACCAAAACTAAATCTGGATTTTTAGAATAAAATAGATAATGATCAAATGCCCCTTCATCTGTATAAATAACAGATAAAGCAGATACAGGTGCGTCTGTCGATGCAATTGTTGGAGCAATAATAACAGGCTTTTCAATCAAATCTGCAATAGCTTTTGCGCTATCAATCGTCTTTCCCCCACCAAGACCTATAATACTATCACAATTTTCTTTCTCAGCTAAGGCAACAACTCGATTGATTTCATTGTCAGAAGCTTCACCATTAAACTGGGCTAGAACAATATGGAAACCATACCTATGTAGGTAATCTTCAAATCGTTTTCCAACAATATCATAAACCAACTGATCACATAATAGAATAGGACGATTTCCCAAATCCAATATTGATTTGGCATTTTCAAACAAGGCATTTTCCCCTTGAATATATCTCGAAGGGCTAGCAAAAATTCTCATATGTATTCCCTCTCTATCTAAACGGAACGACTATTTTGAATAACAAACCAATCGTCAGAAAAATCATCAACCGCCTTTTGGATAGATGGCATGGCAAAAGCTGATTCAAAAACATCTGCTCCTGCTGTAACAGCATGCGCACCTGTAGCTAAAGCATTATTTACTTGTGCTACATTTTTAAAGGATGCAGCTAAAATCTTACTAGGAGAGTTCTGTCTATCAATAGCAAGAGCTAATTGACGAATGACAGAATTTGAATCAATGTTCAGATTCTCCATTCTGTTATAATATGGAGCTAGGTAATCCGCTCCTGCTTCGATAGCTAATAATCCCTGAATAACTGTATAAATAGCTGTTGCAGTGATATGGTAACCCTCTTTTTTTAGCACCTTTATTGCACGTAATCCAGCTGGAGTAACAGGTACTTTGATAAATGTATCATCTCCTGCTTGTCTCCGAATTTCATGAGCATCTTTTAAGATACCTTCAAAATCTTGAGAAATCACCTGAACATGAATAGAGGGTGCAGAGCCAATCAATTCTCTTACATCTTTGATTCGTTCAAAAAAATTAATCGAACCCTCTCTTTTGGCAATAGTGGGATTTGAAGTTACCCCAGCTAGCGGTAAAATTTCAGACCATTTTTTAATCTCATCTAAATTTAATGTGTCAAGCATAAATTCCATAAAAAGAACCTCTTTATTTTACAAAGTATGCTCAGTACGTCCTATAATATCATCTTGGGTTGCCTTAGAAAGAACATTGAAGAATGCAGAGTATCCTGCAACACGAACAATTAAATCTCTGTGTTTTTCAGGATGTTTCTGAGCGTCGATCAACGTCTCTCTGGAAACAACATTATATTGAATATGGTACCCATGTAAACGATTAAAGAATGTTCGTAACAAAGCAATTAGTTTTAATTTATCTTCTTCTTTGGCTAACGTTTGAGGATTTACTTTCTGATTTAAGAGAACCCCACCTACGATTTCATCTGTTGGTAATTTTGAAACAGATTTTAAAACAGATGTAGGGCCGTGTTGATCCATATTATGTGATGGTGAACAACCCTCTGCTAACGGTGTACCCGCGTTGCGTCCATCTGGCGTTGCTAATGTTCCACGTCCCTGTCCTACGTTGGCTGAGATAGAAGATGTTCCTGAATAACGAATTCCTCCAATAGGACCTCTTCCATAACGTGTATTAGGATATTTAGCAATTTCATCAACATAAATGTCATAAGCAGCAGTAACCAATTTGTCGGCATAATCATCATCATTACCGTACTTAGGTGCATCATGAATCAACATTTCTTGAATGACCTTACCTTCTTCCCCGGCATAATCTGTTTCCAGTGCATGCCAAAGCTGACTTGGGCTTATACGTTCTTCCTCAAATACCAATTTTTTAATTGCAGCTAATGAATCCGACAAATTTGCAATTCCAACTTGCAAACCTGATATATAATCATATACTGCTCCACCTTCTTTAAGGTGTTTTCCACGACCAATACAATCATCAGTCAATGCTGAACATAGAATATCAGGAACTTCTCGTTCCAATGATAAATCAATAGAATTTTCAACAATAACACTCATTCGTGTCAAATATCTTAGTGTTTTATCCCAAGCATTTTCTAATTCAGAAAAGTTCTTCATATCCTTAAAATGACCAAAGCTTGGTGCAAACCGTTTACCCGAAGCCGGATCAATTCCATCATTCATCGTGATAAGTAGAACCTTAGGGAAGTTCATATAACTCATACCTGTGCAACGATAGCCCCATTTCCCTGGAACTGCCGTTTCAACACATCCAATGGCACTGTAATCATAAGCATCATCTTCCAATACTCCTTTTGCAATAAAAGAAGGAATAATAATCTCATCATTATTAAATGCAGGCATACCAAAACCAAGTTTCATCACTTCAATACACTCATTCATGAAACGAGCATCTAAACCTGCATGGTAACGTACAGTTAGATTAGGTTGCGGTAGATGGGTTTGTGCAACTGATTTTAATACCAAATAAGATAATGGGTTAACAGCATCCTTCTTATCTCGAGTCTGTCCACCAATGGTAACATTTTGATATAAAGGACTTCCTGCTGAAGAAAATGTATGTGCTTGACTGCGAACCTTATTAATTGTAATTGTCTTAATCCAAAGATTTGTCAGACGTTCAACAATGCTATCTTCTGTTTCTTTACCACTTTCTAAATCAGCCTTCATATATGGATACATATATTGATCAAAACGACCATATGAAAGAGAGTGGCCATTAGATTCAATTTGTAAAATACATTGAATAAACCAAACTGATTGAATAGCTTCTGCAAAAGTAGTTGCCGGTTCATATGGGACTCTAGAGCAAATATCTGCAATCTCAAGTAATTCTTTCTTACGTTTAGGATTTGCATTTTCGGCTAAATTTTTTGCAAGATCAACAAAGCGATTTGCATATACTTTAATAGCATCGATTACAATAAATATAGAGTCGTAAAAATGATATTTATCAATACTTGCTGGATCTGTTAAATCTAGAGCTGCTTTCGCTTTACGAGCTCGCTCTTCAAAACCTCTTAAACCAAATTGCAACAGTTTCTGATAGTTAACTGCTAAGTGAGCATCTCCAGAATTCATCTTACCTTCCATACCGAAGAATCCTGTTTCCATATAAACAGACACTTCTTCAGGTAATAAGGCACCAGCTCTAGCACGTAAATTATTATTTTCCCAAAACGGAGCGATACTTCTAAGTTGTTCTTTTGTTTCTTCTGTAATATAGAAAACATCTCCATCACGCTTTTCAAAAAGATCCAACTCATTGAGAACAAATTCTAGCGTATATTCTGGAAAAATAGGAGCATCTTTATTGGAAGAAGCTTGATTTCCCGCAATCATAGATTCTTCTTCGATATAGATAGTCATATTTTCCAAAATTTCTTTCAGCATATAGGCGCGTTTTAAGACATTAGGTTGCTCCTTATATCGATCATAAGCGCGTGTTGCTAGAACTGCTCTCTCAGCATCAATATAAGGTTTTTTATTTAAAACATCTTCTCGATATTTGTTCATCCTTTCAGTAAGGCTGCCAAAATATTCTGTCTTGATTGTTGTTCTTGCTACTTCTGTATTTACCATCGTAAGCACCTTTCTTTCGAAAATATTTTTGTTTCTTTCGAAAATATAATACCTAATTTTTTAGAGAATTTCAAGCTTTTAACTAGAAAAACTTTAACTCCCTAATTTTTAGCACAAATGTGTGTTTAATGATAATACACAAATGTTTTTTACATTTATCAAACTTCATTCTGATACGCTAAACGATCCTGTACTTTAAAGAATGGGAAATAAACTAATGTAGACATCGCTAATATCACCAGCTGAGTAATAACTCCTTGCCATCCACCAACCATAAATCCTGATATAATAGCTGGGGTACTCCAAGGTAAGGTAACTCCTGAAAATGGCTGCATGAAACCTGTTGCAATAGCTCCATATACTATAACAGCTGCAAGTACAGGAACAAGAATGAAAGGTACAAACATAACTGGATTCATGACAATCGGAAATCCAAATACAACTGGCTCATTTACGTTAAATATTGCTGGAAAAGCTGCTACTTTCCCTAACGCTTGGTACTGTTTAGATTTTGCTGCAAAAAGCATGGCAACTACAAGACCAAACGTAATTCCTGAACCAGATAGAATTAAAAATGAATCTAAAAATTGTTGAGTAACAATATGTGCACCATTTTCTAATGATAGATTACCAGAGGCTAGCATAGCTTTATTAGCATCAAGATTAGATAAAAGCAGAGCTGTCACTACTCCATTTACTACCGATTGTCCATGAACACCAAACCACCACAAAAATGATATAAAGAATGCAATTCCAATTGCACCATACAAAGATCCAGTTAAACCTTGCAATGGAACTTGAATAGCAGAATAAATCATTTCTATGAATGTTCCGCCATTAGTCAATGAGCTCGCTAAAATATATACAATCATAGAAAGTAAGAAAATTACAAATGCTGGAATCATTGCTTCAAACTGTTTCGCAATAGCTTGTGGAACTTGTTCTGGCATCTTAATAACAATTTTTCTCTTTATAAAGAAGGTATAAATACTTCCTACTACCAAACCTATAATGATAGCACCGATAATTCCTTGACCTCCAAACCAAACTTTACTAATAGCATCCCCAATTGCCTCACCTTGTTTAGGGATATAAGATGATCTTAGCAAAATAAAGAATGCAGATACAGATAGAACCCCAGCTGGCAAAGCCTCTACTCCGCTATTCTTAGCATAAGAATAGGCAATTGAAAAACAAGAAATTAGACCCATAATCGCAAAAGTTCCTGAATATACTTGCATAAACGGCTCTGTCCAATTTGCTCCAAATACACTAGCAATGCTCTTGTTTAATCCTTCAAATGGCAATTGTCCCATAATCAAGAATAAACTACCAACTACTGTCAATGGCAAAATTGCTAACATACCATCTTTTAGAGCTATAATACCACGCATATTCACAAACTTCATCATAGGTGCAATGATTTTTTGAACATCCATCTTTGCCATAATAAACCTCCTTTTCTTACCCACTAATCAAAGATAGGGCCAAATCTAATACTTTTTTCCCATCTAACATACCATAGTCCATCATCGGAATAACAGCTATCGGAACATCACACTTATCACAAATTTCTTTTGATTTATCTAATGTATAAGCAACTTGAGGCCCCAACAGTGCAACATCTAGATTTGGGGCATAATCCGCTAATTTAGACTGAGAAAATGCCTCTATTTCTGCCTCAACTCCACTAGATTGCGCTGCAATTTTCATATTATTTACAAGCATACCAGTAGAAAAGCCTGCTGCACAAAACAAACCAATCTTCACCATTATATTTTCCTCCTCTATGTTAATACTCTAGTATTATTTTTTGTGAAGTTCTTTTCTCAAACTAATAATTTCTTTGATTAAATTAATCTCCGTCATACTAGTCATGAGATGATCTTGTGAATGAACAAAGAGAGCTGTTATTTCTGTCTTTGTACCAGACGCTTCTTGTGCCAAGAATTTTGTTTGTAGATTATGGGCTTCTAATAAGGCTGCATCAGCTAACTGGATTTCTTCTTCACATCGTTCACATGTACCGTTTTTTATATAATCTAACGCTTTATAAATATGTTGTTTCGCATCGCCAGCATATAAAATTAAACCCATGATAATTTGATCTGGAACAATAATTTCCATAAATTCCTCCTCATTTCACTATGTAAAAAGCTTTTTCATTTGAAATTTTAAAATTTTCTTTTGTAACTATAGAATACAACTACATAATAAACTTGTCAATCCAAAGACAACAAATAAACTATTTTTATTTATATAAGCACAAATGTGCAATTGATTAAAAAGAAAAAACGATAAACTGATATCAGTCTATCATTTTCACTCGCATAAAATATTTCGAAAAGAAAAATCACCATCTTCTTCTAAAACTTTTAAAATTGTATTTTTATCTGTAATCAGATGATTTACTAGATTAGCACGTAATACAGAAAGAATCGCAGATACTTTCGTATCACCATAAGCAACAGCTAAACTTTGAGGAATATTTTTTAAATCTTCCAAAGAGATTGCTATCGTTCTTTCCTGTAAGTTCTCATAAACTTCTTTACCTTTTGAATCAAAGAATCGACAACAAATTTCCCCTACAGTTTTAACTTTTGTCAATTCTTTAAAGTCATCCTCTGTAAGCATGTCTAACCATTGATGTTTTCCTTTATTACTAAAATCACCAATCCCAACCACAACTATATCTAAATCTTTCCAACTATTTTTCAAATCTTCAAAATATCTTGATTGCAAAATACCATCTGCTAACAATTTATTTTCTTGCACAATTGTTGCATTCATAAATGTACACTCTCCATGAAATTTTCTAGACATTTCATAAATCAGTGTATTCACATGGTATTTAGCGTGTATGTGACTAGGACCACCTGCTAGAGGATAGAAGTGAACATTTCGAACACTTTTGCTGTGGATTAAATCTACTAAATTACTTAAACTTTTTCCCCAAGAAAAGCCAATTTTCATATTATCATCAATTAAATTCCTAAGGACACCTGCTGCAACTTGAGAAATTCTTTCAGATAAAATTGTTGGATTGTCATCAAATTCATTTGGAATAATTTCTAAACTTTCCAGACCATATTTTTCTTTTACATAATTTTCCAACTTAAACATATTGGTATCAAAATTCTCTATTTCAATTTTAACAATTCCTGCATTCCTTGCTTCTGTTAACATTCTACTAATAGAGGTTCTATAAATTCCTAATTTTGCTGCTATTTGTGACTGATTTAAGTTTTCAATATAATACAGATAAGCAATTTTAGAGAGCAGTTTATTCCTATCTTGATTCATACACTTAACCTCTTACGAAACTACCTTAACCATTATCCCAGCATTTTCTAATGTAGCTATATTTTGTTTAGAAAGTTTTTCGTCTGTTATTACTTCATAGACTTGACTTAAAGCAAATCTTCTTACTGTACCCCTTTTATCAAATTTACTTGAGTCAGTTAGCACAATGACTTTATCCGACGCTGCTGAAATATATTGAACTACCTCACTGCGCATTAAATCTTTTCCTGTAAAGCCCATCTCTTTATCGTAGCCATCTGTCCCAACAAAAGCTTGACGCACATGAAAAGTCTGTATCATTTCTTTTAATAAAGGTCCTACGGTAACCTGTGAATCTTTCTGAAACTCTCCACCAAGAACAATAACACGACATGAATCATAACCTCTTACAAAATTTGCTATAAAAAATGAATTTGTTACAATAGTGACATTTCTTTTTTGCTTGCAAATTTCCTCAGCAAGTAAAGCACAGGTTGAACCAGATTCTATCATTATTGTTTCATTATCTGATACCAATTTTACTGCTTCTTGAACAATTTTTCTCTTAATTTCATAATTAATTGACAAGCGTACATTTAAGTCATCTCCACTATTTAACACAGCATATCCATGCTCTCTGTGTAATAAGCCTTTTGACTCTAATTTATCTAAATCTTTTCTAATCGTTACTTTCGATACATTTAATTTTTCCGATAATGTATTAACATCAATCTTTTCATATTCTGATACTAATTTAATAATTTGTTCCAATCTTTTCATTTTACACCTCCGTTTTATTCTACCAAAATAAAAAGCAAAAAACAACAAATTAAACTTTCGTTCGTAATTGTTTTTCTTTCGTTTTTGTGATAGGATAGAATTATAAAGAGGAGGAACTCTTATGGAAATATCTAAAGGAATTATTTTTAATATTCAACACTTTTCAATTCATGACGGTCCGGGTATTCGTACAACTGTTTTTTTAAAAGGATGTCCTCTGCGCTGTCCATGGTGTTCTAATCCTGAATCTCAAAGAATGAAACCTGAAAAAATGAAAGATGCTCAACGAGAAAAATTCACTTTAGTAGGTGAAGAAAAAACTGTAGAAGAAATTATTACAGAGGTATTGAAAGACAAGGAATTTTACGAAGAATCCGGTGGAGGGTTAACTTTATCTGGAGGTGAAATATTTGCTCAGTTTGAATTTGCTAAAGCTATCTTAAAATCAGCCAAAGAGCATCACATACATACTGCAATTGAAACCACTGCCTTTGTTGATCATGAAAAATTTATTGATTTAATCCAATATGTAGATTTTATCTACACAGACCTAAAACATTATAATTCTATAAAACATAAAAAAGTGACTGGGGTTTTTAATCAAATGATTATTAAAAACATTCATTATGCGTTTTCTCAACATAAAACTATCGTTTTAAGAATCCCGGTTATTCCTGATTTTAACAATAGTTTAGAGGATGCAGAAGAATTTGCTACTCTATTTAACTCATTAAATATCGACCAAGTTCAACTACTCCCTTTTCATCAATTTGGTGAAAACAAATATCGTTTATTAAATCGGAAATATGAAATGGATGGAGTCAACGCACTTCATCCTGAAGATCTTATTGATTATCAAAAGGTATTTCTGAACCATCATATTAATTGCTATTTCTAGTTTATCTCTTTGAAATGCTCTAGCTATTCGCAGATAACAAGCATCTATAATACATACTTAACTTTTCAAAAGGTTTAGCTAAAAAATTTTAGCCAAACCTTTTCTATTTTACCTTGCTCTAGAATTTTTAAACTGCTATACTTATAACAGAAAACCCTTCCAAGGAGGTAGCGGATGTCTCATTCCTTTAAAAAATCTCTCCAAAAAGAAATTCTCCATAGAAGCTCTATCGCAGCCTTTGTGACCTCACTCTTACTACTCATTTTACTTTTTGGTTTTTCCTATTTTTTACAAAAGCAACAACTCTCCAAAGATACGAGACAGATTGTCAAACAGGTTCAAGAAATGAAAGAAGCAAATAATGAACTCCTGACTACTATGAACCATAAAATGATTCCTGGATTTTTGGATGGTAAACACACAGAACGAGAAGTCTTTAGCTTATTTTACGAGACAAAAGCTAAATTAAAACTTAGTTCTGACCTCATTATCCTAAGTGATACAGGTGAATTACTATTTAGTACCAATCGAAATCATCAAGAAAGTATTTTATCTCCCTACTACCTAAAACTACTCATTCAAAATCCTTCTCAAGAAAAAGTGACAGAAAAAATTGCACTCTCTTCAGATAAGCAACATTACACACTCTTTATCAAACCACTACTTCAAAACCAACGAGTTAAGGCCTATACTATTACTTTCGTAAATGAGAATGATTTCATCTCAAGTTTCCCAATGATAAATTCTAAATACATCATTACCGATAGCTTTGGAAATATGTTTTCCAACAATACAAACCAGTTCACTCGCTCCACTCTTGAAAAATTTGATGAAAAACTCCTACACTCTCGTACCCACTGGTATGAGAATGAACCGCTTATTGTTCAAAAAGAAAAAGTCGGTGCTATTTTTTCAATCTATACTTTTCAATCCTTTTTTCCTATTCCTAGCTTACTCGGCCTAGCCTCCATTCTCACCTTATGTATATTCTTCCTCTACTTCTGGCAAGCAAGACGAATTGCTCATAAGATTGCTACACACAACGCTGTTCCTATTGAAAGCTTAGTTTACCAACTTCAAGAAATTCCCAAACAAGCAGAAAAAAGACTTTCTCTACAAACAGGTGATGAGTTTGAATTTATGGCCGAAAAAATTAATAATATGTTGTATGAATTAGATCAACTTCATCAGAAAATGTTGACCATCGAAAAAGAAAAGTGGATTTTTGAAAGAAAAATGCTGGAAGCTCAGTTCAATCCTCATTTTCTCTACAATACGCTTGAGACAATTAAAATTACTTCTTTAATGGATGCAGCTCTCACACAAGACCTGATTCAAAATCTCACGCGCATTCTTCGCTACAGTATCACCGATTTAGAAAAAGAAACAACCATTTGCCAAGATTTAAAGATTATAGAGGATTACCTTATTATTCATAAGATTCGTTTCGAGCACTTTTCCTATGATATTGTCTGCCCAGAAACTATCGATAATCAACCTATTCCTAAACTTTTCTTGCTTCCTCTAGTAGAAAATGCTATAAAATATGGGATGCAATACCGTATTGATCTTCATATTGATATCCAAATTACCTTGGAAGCAGATTCTCTAACTTTTTTAGTCAAGGATAATGCTGGAGGACTCACAAAACAAGAGCGACTCGCTATTTTAGACTCTTTAGAAAGCCCTCATACCCAGCATGGCATCGTGAACAGCTACAAACGATTGAGCAATTTCTTTTCTGATGTCCAGCTAGATTTAGGAGTCAATCGCCAAGGAGAAACTTGGGTCAAATTTATAACGAAAGGAGTAACTCATGTTTAAGCTCATTATCGTAGAGGATGAACACCTCATCCGAAAATGGCTAGAAATTGCCGTAGACTACTCTGCCTTAGGTATCCAAGTCGTAGGAACTGCCAGTCACGGTCAAGAGGGAATGAAACTCATCCAAGAAAAAGAACCTCATATTGTCTTAACAGACATCACAATGCCAATTATGGATGCTTTTATGATGTTCGAAGCCACTCGTACCCTTTCTTATGAAAAAGTTATCTTATCAGGTTATAACGATTTTCAAAATGCCAAAAAAGCCATGCAATATGGAGCAGTTGATTTCTTATCCAAACCAATTAATACCAAGGAATTGACAGAATGTCTTCAAAAAATTGTTTTGCGATTACGAGTTAGCACTCGTCAAGAAACTCCTTTTTTAGAAGAATATCAAACTTTACTCACCTCTATCCAACAAATTGATACACAAAACCAAATCATTCAGCAAATTCTTGAATTTGTTCATCAACACTACTGCATGCACTTTACCATTTCTACCATTGCAGAGAATCTAGGGTATAGCGAAAGTTATCTATATAAGGTTATCAAAGAAGACTTCCCAATGACGCTAAATGAATATATCTTACGCTACCGCCTCAAGCAAGCTATAGATAAAATGGCTGAATCCCCCAATTCCCCCCTAAGCGATATCTCTGAACAAATTGGATTTTCAGACTATAAATATTTTGCAAAAGTTTTTAAAAAGTATCTCCATATTTCTCCAAAAGAATTAAAACTCATGGATAAAAACCATTGATGTAAAAGGATTGCTCAGCTCAGGCAATCTTTTTATTTTGTGCTTTTACCCAATGAAAATCAAAGTGCTAACTACTCAAATCATAGCTTTGAGATCACAGATAAAGTGACGTGTTTTGAAGAGGATTACCATCAAAATCTCAGCTACAATTCACCCATCCTTGCTCTAGGAACCCATTTCCTATTTCCCGTTTTAGATTTCTTTAAGGTTTTTATTATATCCTGTAGAACTCTACAATTTAAAAACATTAACAATCTAGGTAGAGAAATTGTTCGTAAAAAGGAGATTCTTATGAAAAAACTACTATTCTTTCTCTCTTGTGGATGGATATTTCTTACTTTATCAGGATGTTCTTCAGCTATAGAAGCGGAGACTAACACTGAAAAAGGTTCAGATAACACTTTGGTTGTCTACTCACCTAACCCTGAAGACCTTATCGAAGAAACAATCCCAGCCTTCGAAGAAAAATATGGTGTTAAGGTTGACTTAGTACAAGCCAGTACTGGTGAATTGTTCAAAAAAGCTGAGGCTGAAAAAGAATCCCCTGTAGCCGATGTCATTTTCGGAGGCTCCTACGCCCTCTTCTCTTCTAACGAAAATCTTTTTGAACCTTATATTTCTCAAGAGAACGACCAGATAATCCCTGAATATCAAAATAAAACCGGATTCTACACGCCTTATACACTTGATGTCAGTGTCATCATTGCCAATTCAGCTCTTACAAAAGATATTAAAATTGAAGGCTACAATGATCTACTCAATCCTAAATTAAAAGGAAAAATCGCAACTGCTGATCCAAGTAATGCTTCTAGCGCCTTTGCTCAATTGACAAACATGCTTGTCGATCAAGGTGGATACGAAAATGAACAAGCTTGGAACTATGTGAAAAATCTATTTACCCTAGTAGATGGAAAGATTGCATCTAGCTCTTCAAATGTTTACAAAGCTGTCGCCGATGGAGAAATGGCTGTAGGGCTCACCTATGAAGATCCTGCCTTAAAACTCTTAAATGATGGGGTTGATGTAAAAGTCATCTATCCAAAAGAAGGAACCGTCTTTTTACCTGGTAACGCGGCTATCGTCAAAAATGCCAAACACATGGAAAATGCTAAGAAATTTATCGATTTCCTTCTTTCTCAAGAAATCCAAGATAAGCTAGGAACTGAAACTACAATCAGACCTATTCGTAAAAATGCTAAAACCAATAAAAATATGAAGGCTATGACAGAAATCAATATTGCCACTGAAGATTCAGATTATATCATTAAAAACAAATCTGCCATTCTTAAAAAGTACAATGATATTTTTACAGATATCCAATCTAAACAGTAAAAGGGGTTCACTATGAGTGAGATCAAAATTATTAACGCCAAAAAAATCTATCACGATGTCCCTGTTATTGAGAATTTGAACATTACAATTCCCAAAGGAAGTCTCTTTACCATCCTTGGTCCTTCAGGATGTGGGAAAACGACTCTTCTTCGTATGATTGCAGGTTTCAACAGTATCGAAGGTGGAGAATTTTACTTCGATGATACAAAAATCAATAATATGGAACCCAGCAAACGCAATATCGGGATGGTTTTCCAAAACTACGCTATTTTCCCACATTTGACTGTCCGAGATAATGTTGCTTTTGGTCTCAAGCAAAAGAAGGTTCCAAAAGAAGAATTGGTCCAACAGACCAATAAATATCTTGAACTCATGCAAATTGCTCAATATGCGGATCGGAAGCCCGATAAACTCAGTGGTGGACAACAACAACGTGTCGCCTTGGCACGCGCCTTAGCTGTTAATCCAAGTGTTCTCCTCATGGACGAGCCACTTAGTAACCTAGATGCCAAACTTCGCTTGGATATGCGTCAAGCTATTCGAGAAATCCAACACGAAGTGGGTATTACAACTGTTTATGTGACCCACGACCAAGAAGAAGCTATGGCTATTTCAGACCAAATTGCTGTTATGAAAGACGGAGTCATTCAACAAATCGGTCGACCAAAAGAACTCTATCATAAACCAGCTAATGAGTTTGTGGCTACCTTTATCGGACGCACAAATATTATTCCTGCCACTCTTGAAAAACGGAGCGACGGCGCTTATATCGTCTTTTCAGATGGCTATGCCCTTAGAATGCCAGCCCTTGATCAGGCTGAGGCACAAGCTATTCATGTAAGCATTCGTCCTGAAGAGTTTATCAAAGATGAATCTGGAGATATTGAAGGAACTATTAGCGATAGCGTCTATCTTGGACTAAATACGGAGTATTTCATCGAGACAGGCTTTGCCTCAAAAATTCAAGTTAGCGAAGAATCAACTTTTGAAGAAGATCTACAAAAAGGCGATCGTATTCGTCTACGAATCAATACTCAAAAATTAAACGTCTTTTCTGCAGATGGTTCACAAAACCTGATAAAAGGAGTCAACCATGGAACGTAAAAAACTAAATATTTGGACAGCCTCCTCTTTCTTCATCTTTCTTACCTATCTTGTCTTTCTCGTTTATCCTATCGTTACCGTGCTCAAGCAAGCACTCATACATGAAGGACAATTCTCACTAGCTAATTTTGTCACTTTCTTTAGTAAAGCCTACTATTCTGAAACACTTGTCAACAGTTTCAAGGTTTCCATTACTGCTACTGTCACTTCCTTAGTCGTAGGAACCTTATTAGCTTATCTCTTCTCTATGTATGACTTCAAGGGAAAGAAATTTCTACAAATATTAATTATCATTGCTTCCATGTCAGCTCCGTTCGTGGGAGCCTACTCCTGGATTCTCTTGCTGGGACGAAACGGGGTCATTACTAAATTCCTGACAAATGCCCTTCATCTTCCAGCTATCGATATTTATGGATTCAAAGGAATTGTACTTGTCTTTACACTGCAACTATTCCCACTGGTATTTCTATACGTTGCTGGGACAATGAAAAGTATTGACAATTCTCTACTTGAAGCTGCTGAAAGTATGGGGTCCTTCGGATTTAAGCGTATCGTAACGGTTGTTTTGCCTCTCCTAGTTCCAACCTTACTAGCAGCTGCCCTGCTTGTATTTATGAGAGCATTCTCAGACTTTGGAACACCTATGTTAATTGGTGAAGGATATCGGACTTTCCCTGTTCTGATTTATACCCAATTTATTAGCGAGGTTGGAGGAAATTCTGCTTTTGCATCTGCTTTAGCAATTATGGCGATTATCATTGCCTTGGCAATTTTCCTTTTCCAAAAATACATCTCAAACCGCTACAGTTTCAGCATGAATTCGCTCCATCCAATTGAGCCTAAAAAAACTACAAAAGGAAAAATGGTTGCCATTTATGCAACAGTCTACGGAATTATCTTGTTCTCTGTTCTACCTCAAGTCTACTTGATTTATACTTCTTTCCTAAAAACATCAGGTATGGTATTTGTCAAAGGCTATTCTCTAAACAGTTACAAGGTAGCTTTCAATCGTATGGGATCTGCTATTTTCAATACTATTCGTATCCCTTTGATTGCCTTAGTCCTAGTTGTCTTATTCGCAACATTTATCTCCTACCTAGCCGTTAGAAAGCGGAATTTGTTTACAAACTTAATTGACAGCCTCAGTATGGTCCCTTATATTGTACCAGGAACCGTTCTAGGGATTGCCTTCATTTCTTCCTTCAATACCGGTCTATTTGGAAGTGGATTTCTTATGATTACAGGGACAGCTTTCATCTTGATTATGTCTCTATCTGTCAGAAGATTACCTTATACTATTCGCTCATCTGTTGCTAGCTTGCAACAAATAGCACCAAGTATTGAAGAAGCCGCCGAGAGCTTAGGAAGTAGCCGCCTCAATACCTTTGCCAAGATTACAACTCCGATGATGCTATCTGGTATTATTTCTGGAGCCATCCTATCTTGGGTCACAATGATTTCAGAACTCTCTACTTCTATCCTCCTCTACAATGTCAAAACAAGAACAATGACTGTAGCCATTTATACAGAGGTTCTCAGAGGAAATTACGGTGTTGCGGCAGCCTTGTCAACTATCCTAACTGTTCTAACAGTAGGTTCCTTGCTCTTGTTTATGAAAATATCTAAAAGCAATAGCATTACACTTTAGTTTCCCCCATCAAAAACAGCCGAAGAGATTACCCTCGGCTGTTTTTTCTTATCTTGATATTCTTATCAAATCCCTAGTTCAGAGCAAGCAAGTCTAGACTGATTAAATAGAGGCTTCCTCCATCTTCTCACGTCCTAGTTCTCGGTAACTACGGTCACCAACAACTTCAACGCTAAACTGGCCGTCCTCATATTCAAGGATCGTCACGCTGCCATTATCTAGACCATGCGGATGCATACCATTAATCAGATAAACAATGGTTCCAATGGTCATTCCGTGACTCACGACAAGAGCATTGCCACCGCCTTGTTCTTCCATTTCTTTAGCAATCGCTTCAAAACCTTCCTTGATGCGGCCACTGAGTTTTTCCCATCCTTCAGCCCAACCAGCTGTATCAACCTCTACCAAGCCCTCAGCCAGTTCAGCATAAGACAATTGGTGAACATGGTCCACATTAAAGATACGAGGAATAATGCCCATGAAAAGATCGCCATCATAAGCTCCGTCAAAGCTACCAAAACACCATTCTCTGATACGCTTGTCCATGCGATAAGGGATTTTCCCCTGCAAGCCAAGTTCATCAAGGATAATTCCCATTGTCTGAATGGTGCGGCCAGAATCACTGGAATAAGCGCGCTCAAACTGCAAACCAGATTCTCGCAAACCGATTCCTAATTCTTGAATCCCTCGCTCACCTTCAGCTGTTAAGGGAGTATCGCTCCAACCTTGCGCGCGACCAATCGTGTTAAACATGGTCTTGCCATGACGTACCAAATACAATCGTACTTTTACCATTTTCCGTCCTCCGTTTGCTTCTATTATAACATGGATGATAAAACAAAAGCCACCCAGACAGGTGACTTTTGCAGGAGATTATTATGAAAAAGTTTAGGAGTTCATTAAATAAAGATATTAGATGAAAATCAAATTCAAACTAAATCAGAGTTATCTGTTTCAAATAATATTAGGAGGTCTTTATTTAATGATTATAGTATACACGTCCAACCTTAAATAGAACTTAAAAAATTATACCCATTCACCTTTTTCATTTACTTTATAACCGTTAATGGTCATATTTTTTGCCAATTTCCCATCAGCTAGCAAGTAATACCACTTATCTCCATCTTTAATCCATTGGTTACGAGCATACTTGCCATCTTGGTTCAGATAATACCAACTATCATACTGAGAATCAAATACCCACTCACTCTTAGCCATGTAACCGCCACGTTTTAGGTAGTATTCGCCCTGCCAAGCTTTCTCTACATAACTACCAGTTGAATCTACATAAAACCAGCTCTTATAATCTTCATCATAAATCCATTCACTCGCAGCCATTGAAGCATCTGCTTTTAGATAATAACGGCCTACCCAACGGTTTCTTACAAGATTGCCAGAAAGGTCATTGTAGTACCATTTACCAGACTCTTTAAACCACTTACTTGCTTGATGATCTTTCTTAGTCTCTTCATTAGATGTAACAGTAGATTGAGATGAAGTTGAAACTGAGGATGAAGTCCCAGTAGAAACTGCTTGAATAGCCTCTTCTTTTGTCACCTTAGGCTTAGCTTTTCCTTGGTAAACATCTTCGATACGCTTAGTAAATACAGATAACTCATCAGGGGATAGCATTCTACTATTTTTGTAATTACCATCCTCACGTATATCCGCTTCTGTTTTTATCTTTCTAACAGCTTCTTCTACTATGTCATCAATCTTACCAAACATAGAAACTTTATCTGCTTTCGAAAGTGAATCGTCATTACTAATGGCTGTCTTCTCCATAAAGGCAACAGCATTAACTTCTCTGATATTCTTTTCAGTAGGTGCTAATGAAAATGCTTGAAAATCATCTGATAGAAATGTTGGTAACCTTTTTAAAAATATATCCAATTTTTCTTCACTATTAAATATTGCATATTTGTGGCTCCAAACAGAGGACCCTGGACCTCCCCAACTATCATATTGGTCGAGATTTTTTAACATTTTTTCTCTTTCAAGATTTGTGTAATGCGGATTTTTATTAATATGAGCAGTTACAAGTTCCTTCTTCTTCTGTACAATTGCACTAAAAATATACGTTTTTATTTCTCCATCATAATTTCGATTCTCATTTCGAGGTTCACGAAATTGAAATCTTTCTTTTCTGTATTCCCATTCGCCTATATGTGATAATATTTCCTTCTCTTCTTTATCAATAGAATTTATAAAATATTGAAGATTTTTACTAAAACTCTCAGAAATCCTAGTATTAAGAAAGTTAATATCATTTTGTGAGAAAGAAAGTACACTCCAGTCTATTTGATTAACTAAATTAAGAAAGTGTTCCTCATCCTTTTTCATAAAATCTATCTGTGCTTTTTTATATTCTGCAATTACTTTCTTAATCTCTTCTTGAGTCGTACTAGTAGCAGTTTCATGGCTTTCTTCCTGCGCATAAATTACTTGATTGGCAAAAGTTGGGACTAGTAAAGTCGACAGTCCTAAAGCTACTAAAGCATGTTTCATTTCTTTTTTCATCATTTTCTCCTATTTTCTTAATTTTTAAAACTATGAATTGGTGCTGGGATTTGTCCTCCACGAGAGATGAAATCGACAGACGAAGCCCCATTGACCTTCATAACAGGTGCAGTACCTAATAGGCCACCAAACTCAATCATATCTCCCTCTTTTCCTTTGGGAATAATACGGACAGCCGTTGTCTTCATGTTAATAACTCCAATTGCAGCTTCATCTGCAATCATAGCCGCAATGGTTTCAGCAGGTGTATCCTCCGGAATGGCAATCATATCCAAACCAACGGAACAGATAGCCGTCATAGCTTCTAGTTTTTCCAAATTAAGAGAGCCATTTTGCACTGCAGCAATCATTCCTTCATCCTCTGAAACAGGGATAAAGGCACCAGACAAACCACCAACTTGGTTGCAGGCCATAACTCCGCCCTTCTTAACTTGGTCATTCAAGAGAGCCAAGGCAGCCGTCGTTCCATGCGTACCAACTGTTTCTAGCCCCATTTCTTCAAGGACACGTGCAACAGAATCTCCAACCGCAGGAGTTGGCGCCAAACTCAAGTCCACAATACCAAACTCCACACCCAGTCTTTCACTAGCCATCTGACCAACCAATTGACCAATACGAGTGATTTTAAAGGCAGTTTTCTTAACTGTTTCGGCTACTACATCAAAGCTCTGTCCACGAACTTTTTCCAAGGCACGTTTCACAACACCAGGACCAGAAACTCCGACATTGATGATGACATCTGCCTCCCCAACACCATGGAAGGCACCCGCCATAAATGGATTGTCCTCAACAGCATTAGCGAATACAACCAACTTGGCCGCTCCCATATCAGATAGAGTAGCCGTTTCCTTGATAACACGTCCCATATCTGCCACAGCCGTCATATTAATACCAGACTTGGTTGAGCCGATATTGACTGACGAGCAGACCTTGTCCGTTTCAGCCAAAGCACGAGGAATAGAATTGATGAGAATCTCATCTCCCTTTTGATAACCTTTTTGTACCAAGGCTGAGAAACCACCAATAAAATCCACACCGATTTCTTTCGCAGCCTTATCAAGAGCTTTTGCCAGAACCACATAGTCTGTCGCATCTGTCGCTGCTCCAATCAGAGAAATAGGAGTCACTGATACACGCTTATTAACGATAGGAATTCCCAACTCAGCTGCAATTTCATCGCCAACAGCCACTAAATTAGCTGCCTTGCTCGTAATCTTTTGATAAATTTTCTCCGAAGCACGATTGATATCTGGATCAATACAGTCTAATAGGGAAATCCCCATGGTAATAGTTCTGATATCGAAGTTTTGCTCCTCAATCATGGCGATAGTTTCAGTAACTTGTCTAATATCCATATGCACCTCCTAGATATTATACATAGCTTCGAAAATCGCTGCACTCTGAATATTGATTTTTACATTCAAAGTTTGCCCAAAAGCTTCAAATTCATTACGAAGATAGGTAAAATCTTGCTTTTCATCACTAGAGACGACAGCCATCATCGTAAAATATTCATCCAAGACAGTTTGAGAAATATCGTCAATATTCAAACCCAATTCTGCAATTTTAGCAGAAACACCTGCAACAATTCCAGATTTATCTTTACCAACAACAGTTATAATCGCTTTCATAAGCAAACTCCAATTCTTCTTTTAATAGGAAACCTGAACATTAAACAGGATTCTTTTCAAATAGTATAGCATAATTCTAACTAAAATACTCAAAAACGCCTGCTTACGAAGTTGTTCTTAAGAAAAAAACAATTTCGTAAACAAGCGTCTACTATCCCAACTTATGATGAGTGTTCCCGCTAGGACCGAAATCCTAGCGGTAGACCAGAGCTAGACTAAGAGCACAAGACTCCATCATCATAACACTCAACAAAATTGATGATTTTATACTAATTCGATGATCGCCATTGGCGCTGCATCACCACGACGTGGTTCAGTTTTAAGGATACGAGTGTATCCACCGTTACGTTCAGCATAACGAGGTGCGATTTCTGAGAACAATTTTTGAAGTGCTGTAGTAGAAGTGTACTTATCAGTTGCTTCATCATAGTTTTCAGATGCGATTTCATTACGTACGAAAGCAGCTGCTTGACGACGTGCATGCAAATCACCACGTTTACCTAGAGTAATCATTTTTTCAACAGTTTTACGGATTTCTTTAGCACGAGCTTCAGTTGTCACGATTGATTCGTTGATCAAAAGGTCAGTTGTCAAATCGCGAAGCATTGCTTTACGTTGTGAGCTAGTGCGTCCTAGTTTACGGTAAGCCATGTATTCCTCCTTTATTTATCTTTTAATCCAAGACCCAAATCAATGAGTTTGAGTTTCACTTCTTCCAAACTCTTGCGTCCAAGATTTCGTACTTTCATCATCTCTGCTTCAGATTTTTCTGTCAAATCATGCACAGTATTGATACCGGCACGTTTCAAACAGTTGTATGAACGCACAGACAAATCCAGTTCCTCAATCGTACGATCCAAAATACGATCGTCAGATTCAGTATCAGCTTCTTTCATCACTTCAGTTGACTTAGCAATCTCAGTAAGATTTGTAAACAAATCAAGATGTTCTGTCAAAATACGTGCTGAAAGCCCTAAAGCATCTTCTGGAATAATTGTTCCATTTGTCAAGATTTCAAGGGTTAATTTGTCAAATCCATCATTGCTACCTACACGAGCAGGTTCCACTTGATAGTTGACTTTTGTAACTGGTGTATAAATAGAATCTACAGCAAGTGTTCCAACTGGTGCATTATCTTTTTTATTTTCATCAGCAGGTACATATCCACGACCACTGTTAACAGTCATAGTCGCTTTTAGAGAAGAACCTTCACCGATTGTAAAGAGATAATGATCTGGATTTACAATTTCAATATCGCTATCTGTCAAAATGTCACCAGCTGTTACTTCAGCAGGACCTTCAACATCCAGTTCGATGATTTTTTCGTCTTCAACGTACGATTTCACTGCAATTCCTTTAATGTTCAGAATAATTTGCATCACATCTTCACGAACACCTGGAACTGTGTCAAACTCATGTAACACACCATCAATATTGATAGATGTCACAGCTGCTCCTGGTAGAGAAGCTAGAAGTACACGACGAAGAGAGTTACCAAGAGTTGTACCGTAGCCACGTTCAAGTGGTTCGATTACAAACTTGCCATAATCTTTATTTTCATCAATTTTTGTTATATTTGGTTTTTCAAACTCGATCATTTAGTTACTCCCTCTTAAACGAAAAGCAGTGTAATGCGATGATTATACACGGCGACGTTTTGGAGGACGAGCACCATTGTGTGGCACCGGAGTCACATCACGAATTGCTGTTACTTCAAGACCAGCGGCAGCAAGCGCACGAATAGCTGACTCACGACCAGAACCTGGACCTTTTACAGTAACTTCAACTGATTTAAGACCGTGTTCTTGTGCAGATTTAGCAGCAGCTTCAGAAGCCATTTGAGCAGCGAATGGTGTAGATTTACGAGAACCTTTAAAACCAAGAGCACCAGCTGATGACCAAGCAATTGCATTACCATGCACATCAGTAATCATAACAATAGTGTTATTAAATGTAGCGTGAATATGAGCAATACCAGATTCGATATTCTTTTTCACACGACGTTTACGTGTTGGTTTAGCCAAGACTTTTACCTCCTATATTATTTTTTCTTACCAGCAATCGCAACAGCTTTACCTTTACGAGTGCGAGCGTTGTTTTTAGTGTTTTGTCCACGGACAGGAAGTCCACGACGGTGACGGATACCACGGTATGAACCGATTTCCATCAAACGTTTGATGTTCAAGTTTACTTCACGACGAAGGTCACCTTCAACTTTGATTGCATCCACTTCACGACGGATAGCATCTTCTTGATCTGATGTAAGATCACGTACACGAACATCTTCTGAGATTCCAGCAGCAGCCAAAATTTTCTTAGATGTTGCAAGTCCGATACCATAAACATAAGTCAATGAGATTACTACGCGTTTGTCATTTGGAATGTCAACTCCAGCAATACGAGCCATGTTTTCTCCTTTCTATCTTATCCTTGACGTTGTTTGTGTTTTGGATTTGCTGGGCAAATTACCATAACACGACCATTACGACGAATAACTTTACAGTATTCGCAAATTGGTTTGACCGATGGTCTTACTTTCATTTCTTATCCCTCCAAGTTTTTCGATTATTTAAAGCGGTAAGTGATACGTCCACGTGTCAAGTCATATGGACTCATTTCGACAGTAACACGATCTCCCGCTAAAATACGAATATAGTTTTTACGAATTTTACCAGAAACTGTTGCTAAAATCTGATGTCCATTTTCAAGTTCAACCGTAAACATTGCATTCGGCATTGTATCAACTACTTTGCCTTCAACTTCAATCACATCGTCTTTTGCCACGCAAAAGCACCTCCATAAATTTCGATTCGATGCCTCTAGACACAGAGACAACAATTATAAGTCAGACTATCTCAGTATAACATTTGTAGCGGATTTTTGCAAGTGTGAAAAACGCTTTATTTCAAATTTGTCAATACTTTTTCGATATCTGAGAAGACATCATTGATATCTTGATTACCTTCGATGTCATGAACCAAACCTTTGGCACGGTAGTGAGCAATGATTGGTTCTCCTTGAGCAATATTAACGTCCAAACGACGTTTTACTGTCTCAGGCTTATCATCTTCACGTTGGTAGTAATCTTCTTCTTTATAGTCAACTGGTGGGTTAAAGACCTTGTGGAAAGTTTCTCCAGTTACGCGGTGGATGATACGACCACTCAAACGTTCCAAGAGGCTATCTGGGTTCACTTCAATGTTGATGACACCTTCTAGTTCAATACCAAGTTCAGCCAATGTTTTGTCCAAGGCATGAGCTTGTTCAATTGTACGTGGGTAACCATCCAACAAGAATCCTGTTTCTTTAATATCATCTTGTGAAAGACGTTCTTTTACGATTCCATTTGTAACTTCGTCAGGAACCAATTCACCCTTGTCAATATATGACTTAGCAAGAACACCCATTTCAGTTTGATTTGCCATAGCAGCGCGGAACATATCACCTGTTGAGATATGTGCAACATGGAATTGTTCTACGATTTTTGCTGCTTGAGTTCCCTTACCTGCACCAGGTAAGCCCATAATCAAAAGATTCATGATTTGATCTCCTTATTTTATTTTTAAATAGAAGCAAAAAGTCTTTTCACCCCTATTTAAAAACAAAATAGAAGAGGGGAGACCAAACTCTCACAAATGTCAGAGTTTAAACCTCCACTCCCTCAGCAGTTACTGATTCAGTAACTACTTTTATTCTGTTCTATCCATGAAACCAACATACTTACGTTTCAATAGGTATCCTTCCAATTGTTTGATTCCTTCAATACCTGTAGAGATAATGATCAAAAGACTAGTTCCTCCAAAAGCAACTGCTTCTGAAAGTCCGAAAACATCTTTTGCTACGATCGGTAAAATAGAAATCACACCAAGGAAGAGGGAACCAACAGTTGCAAGACGACGAAGAAGTTTAGACATATATTCTTCTGTACCTTTACCAGGACGAACTCCATGGATATAGGCACCGCTCTTTTGTAGGTTCTCTGCAGCTTTTTCAGGATTAATCTGTACAAACGTATAGAAGAATGTAAAGAGAATAATCAACAAAGCATACATGGCAATACCAGTTGGTGAAGTTGTTGCCAGCATTTCTTGTGCTGTTCTTACCCAAGCCCAATCATGACCTGTAGCGCTCAAAAACTGAAGAATAGCCGCAGGCGCTGCAGTAATCGAACTTGCAAAGATAACAGGGATAACTCCAGCAGGGTTTACCTTCAAAGGAAGGTAAGAGCTAGATGGAGCACCTTGTGCAACCTTAGTATATTGGATTGGAATTTTGTATTCTGCTTGTTGAACATAAGTTGTAAAATAAATGATCAACAATACAGTAATAATCAAAATGATTACGAAAATGATAGATGAGTTGATACGGCTACTTGGGACGTTCACAAAGTAGTCTACATAGATGCCCTGAATCATCTCTGGAATTGATGCAACAATCCCGGCAAAGATAATCATAGAAACACCATTTCCGTATCCCTTATCTGTAATTTGCTCTCCCAACCACGTCACAATCATACTACCAGCTGTTAAGATGATACCAATCATGATAAAGACTTGTGGTGTAAGAGCTGTTTTCAACAATTGAGCTCCAGCTAAAGTATTAAAACCAGCTGTAATCCCGATTGATTGCACAAAGGCTAGAACAAGAGCAATATAACGAGTAGCTTGATTTAATTTTCTTCGACCTACTTCCCCTTGTTTACCCCACTCTACAAACTTGGGTAAAATATCCATTTGCAAGAGTTGGACAACGATAGAAGCCGTAATGTAGGGACTAACACCAAGAGCAAAAACTGAGAAGTTTTTCATGGCATTCCCTGAGACCAAACTCAACATGTTTAAGAAGGATAATCCACTTAAAGCATTCAAGCTATTGGCATTCACACCAGGAACTGTAATGCTAGTTCCGATACGAAAGACCAAAACGATAAAAATTGTAAATAAAATTTTTGATCGAACCTGCTTAACTTTAAGAGCTTCTCTTAATAATTTAAAAAACATAGGTCACCTCTCTTAGATGACTTCTACTGAACCACCTTTAGCAGTGATAGCTTCTTCAGCTGATTTAGAGAATTTAGCTGCTTTCACAGTCAATTTCTTAGTCAACTCACCGTTACCAAGAACTTTAACACCTGATTTTTCAGCTTTAACAATTCCTGCTTCGATAAGAACAACTGGAGTAACTTCAGCACCATCTTCAAAGACGTTCAATTGGTCAAGGTTCACAATTGCGTATTCTTTAGCGTTGATGTTAGTGAATCCACGTTTTGGAAGACGACGGAACAATGGAGTTTGTCCACCTTCAAAACCAAGGCGAACTCCGCCACCGCTACGAGCTTTTTGACCTTTTTGACCACGACCAGATGTTTTACCGTTACCTGATGAAGTACCACGACCAACGCGGTTACGTACTTTACGAGAACCTTCTGCAGGTTTCAATTCATGAAGTTTCATTTTTATTTTCTCCTCTTTTGTAAAATGCTAGCGCCGATAAGGGAGAAAAGGTTGTCTCCCCCATCAACTCGCCTATACGACGTCATCATAGATGACTATATCTAGTTTTAGGGGATGGTATAGTGCACATCCCCTAAAAATTCATTAGTTTACTTCTTCAACTGTTACCAAGTGAGATACTGCTGTGATCATACCACGGATAGCAGCGTTATCTTCTTTAATAACAGAGCTGTTCAATTTGCCAAGTCCAAGTGCTACAACAGTTTTACGTTGTGATGGAATGCGTCCGATTGGAGACTTAGTCAAAGTAATTTTAATTTGAGCCATTTTATCCCCTTTCTTATGCCAAATCAGAAACTGAAATACCACGAAGGGCAGCAACTTCTTCAGCGCGTTTCAATTGTTTCAAACCTTCAACAGTTGCACGAACAATGTTGATTGGAGTGTTAGAACCAAGTGATTTAGATGTAATATCTGCCACACCTGCCAATTCCACAACGGCACGAACTGCACCTCCAGCGGCAACTCCAGAACCTTCTACAGCAGGTTTCAACAATACTTTAGCTCCACCGAATTCTGAAAGAACTTCGTGTGGGATTGTTGTTCCAACCATAGGAACTTCGATCAAGTTTTTCTTAGCATCATCTACTGCTTTACGGATTGCTTCTGGAACTTCTTGAGCTTTACCAGTACCAAATCCTACGCGACCGTTGTGGTCACCAACAACAACAAGAGCTGCGAAACGAAGACGACGTCCACCTTTAACAACTTTTGTAACACGGTTGACAGCAACTACGCGTTCTTCTAATTCAACTGCATTGTCTTTAAATGCCATTTTCTAGTGTCCTCCTATTAGAATTTCAATCCGTTTTCACGAGCTGCATCAGCCAAAGCTTTCACACGTCCGTGATATAGATATCCACCGCGGTCGAACACCACTTCTGAAATACCTTTAGCGTTTGCACGTTCTGCAACGAGTTTACCGACAGCAACGGCTTGTTCAGTTTTAGTTCCTTTTGAAACTTCTTTGTCAAGAGTTGAAGCACTTGCGAGCGTTACACCCGCTACGTCATCAATCACTTGAGCGTAGATGCCTGTATTAGAACGGAATACGTTCAAACGTGGGCGATCAGCAGTTCCAGAGAGTTTTCCGCGAACGCGACGGTGGCGTTTTTGGCGGAGTTTGTTTTTATCTGGTTTTGAAATCACAGTTTTCACCTCTTTAGTTTTAAATCGTGTGCTATGCACAAAGTTGGAAAATAGGTTGGTGGTCGAGAATCAACCACTCAACATTATTTACCTGTTTTACCTTCTTTACGGCGAACAAATTCACCAACGTAACGGATACCTTTACCTTTATATGGTTCTGGTGAACGAAGGCTACGTACGTAAGCAGCTGTTTGACCAACTACTTCTTTTGAAATTCCGCTAACAACGATTGTTGTTGGGTTTGGAAGTTCAAAAGTAATTCCTTCTGGAGCTTCAACTTCGTCTGGATGAGATTTACCAACAGCCAAAACAAGTTTAGATCCTTGAAGTTGTGCACGGTAACCAACCCCACGCATTTCAAGTTCTTTCTTGAATCCTTCTGATACACCAATAACCATGTTGTTCAAAAGGGCACGAGTAGTTCCGTGGATAGTTTTCATTTCTTTTGAATCGTTTGGACGGTGAAGAGTTACTTCAGTACCTTCCACACGGATTTCAATATCTTTTGAGAACTCACGAGTAAGTTCTCCTTTAGGTCCTTTTACAGTTACAACGTTGTCATTGTTAGTGATTTCTACACCAGCAGGCAACACGATAACTTTATTACCAATACGTGACATGTTTATTTTCTCCTGTTAAATTGTCAGGCCATAACGGCCAGTTTTCACGGGGGTTAAATCGATTTCTCGATTTAAAGGAATATTTAGGTTTCAATTTCAAAGTGGAGCTAGGCATCGTCTCGCAGGCATAACATTGGGTTAGTCAAGAGACGATAACGACGAGTCACAAAGAAATTGGGAGCTAAATATTACCAAACGTAAGCGATAACTTCCCCACCAACATTCTTTTGGCGTGCTTCTTTATCAGTAAGCAAACCTTCAGAAGTTGAAAGGATAGCAATTCCAAGTCCGTTAAGAACTTTTGGAAGGTCTTCACGTTTTTTGTAGACACGAAGTCCTGGTTTAGAAACACGTTTCAAGTTAGTGATAACTTTTTCACCGTTTGGTCCGTATTTAAGGAATACACGGATGATGCCTTGTTTGTCATCTTCGATGATTTCAACGTTTTTTACAAAACCTTCGCGTTTAAGGATTTCAGCAATCCCTTTTTTGATGTTTGATGCAGGTACTTCAAGTACTTCGTGTTTAGCTTGGTTAGCGTTACGAATACGAGTTAGGAAGTCTGCGATTGGGTCAGTCATAACCATTTTGTTTTTCTCCTCTTACTAGTAGTTTGCAAGTTGCACTTGCTAGTTAATACATGATACAAAGAGCGTAACATCAAGAGCAAAAATAGGCAATTTGATGTAGGAGCGAAGCTCCAAAGAAAATTGGTCTTTTTTGCCAAAGCTGTAGCTCGTGTTCAAATTGGCAAGCCCAACTGAACCCGAGCTAAACTCTGTGTGAAAAAGATAAACTTTCCTAGAAACTTCAGTTTCTTCGTCAAGTTTCCTATTTTCACTTAGAGTTTTGACGCCCTTGATATCTTAAATTACCAAGATGCTTTTGTTACACCAGGGATTTGTCCTTTGTAAGCTAATTCACGGAAGCAAACACGGCAAAGTTTAAATTTGCGGTAAACTGAATGTGGACGACCACATTTTTCACAACGAGTATAAGCTTGAGTAGAGAACTTCGCTGGACGTTTGTTCTTAGCAATCATTGATTTTTTAGCCATTAGATTTACCTCCTATATTATTTTGCAAAAGGCATTCCAAGGCCTGTAAGCAATGCACGTGACTCTTCGTCAGTGTTAGCAGTTGTTACGATAACGATGTCAAGACCACGAGTTTTGTCAACGTCATCGAAGTTGATTTCTGGGAAGATCAATTGTTCTTTCACACCAAGTGTGTAGTTTCCACGTCCATCAAATGATTTTGTTGGAACACCATGGAAGTCACGTACACGTGGAAGTGAAACTGAAACCAATTTATCCAAGAATTCGTACATACGTTCACCACGAAGGGTAACTTTTGCACCGATCGCAACACCTTCACGAAGACGGAAGCCGGCGATTGATTTTTTAGCTTTAGTGATAAGTGGTTTTTGACCTGAGATAAGTGCCAATTCTTCAGCAGCTTTTTCAAGGCTTTTAGCGTTTGATACAGCTTCACCAACACCCATGTTCAAAACGATCTTATCTACTTTAGGCACAGCCATCACTGATGAGTAGTTGAATTGTTCTGTCAAAGCAGGAACTACTTCATTAAGATATTTTTCTTTTAAACGATTTGCCATTATACTTCTCCTTTCCTTCGTGATTAATCAAGCACTTCGCCTGATTTTTTGTTGTAGCGAACTTTTTTACCGTCTACAAATTTGTAACCAACACGACCAGCTACACCATTTTTGTCCAAAACTTGAACGTTTGATACGTGGATAGCTGCTTCTTTCTCGATGATACCACCTTGAGGAAGTTCGTTAGTTGGACGTTGGTGTTTCTTAACGATGTTAACACCTTCAACGATAACTTTGTTTACTTTTGGAAGGGCAGTAAGGACAACAGCTTCTGTTCCCTTATCTTTACCAGCGATTACGCGAACTTTGTCGCCTTTTTTTACAAACATTAGGTTTCTCCTTGATTTTTCTTACGCCCATAAGGGCACCCTGGAGGTAAATCCAGGGGACTAGTTTGTTTCTAAAAATTAAAGTACTTCTGGAGCAAGTGACACGATCTTCATGAAGCCACCTTCACGCAATTCACGTGCAACTGGGCCAAAGATACGTGTTCCGCGAGGAGTTTTGTCTTCACGGATGATAACTGCTGCGTTTTCGTCAAATTTGATGTATGAACCATCAGCACGACGAGCACCTGATTTAGTACGAACGATAACTGCTTTAACAACGTCACCTTTTTTAACCGCACCACCAGGAGTAGCTTGTTTTACAGATGCCACGATAACATCACCGATGTTTGCAAATTTACGTCCTGAACCACCAAGAACTTTGATAGTCAAGATTTCGCGAGCACCGCTGTTGTCTGCGACTTTCAAACGAGTTTCTGTTTGAATCATTTCAGTTTTCTCCTTTCAGGTTTGATTAGATGATGACCGCTTCTTCAACAACTTCTACAAGACGGAAACGTTTTGTAGCTGAAAGCGGACGAGTTTCCATGATACGTACAATATCGCCTTCTTTGGCAACATTGTTTTCATCATGAGCTTTGTATTTTTTAGAGTAGTTAATACGTTTACCATAGACTGGGTGGTTACGTTTTGTTTCAACTACAACTGTGATTGTCTTGTCCATTTTGTCAGATACAACACGTCCAACAAGAACTTTACGATTATTGCGTTCCATTGAAATTTCTCCTTCCCTAGTCTATTATTTCGCTTCAGATTGAACTGTTTTGATACGAGCGATTTGTTTTTTAACTTCTTTCAAGCGAGCTGTTTGTTCCAATTGACCAGTAGCAGCTTGGAAACGAAGTTCAAACAATTCTTTTTTCAATTCGTTTTCGCGCTTCGCGAGTTCTTCTTGAGAAAGACCACGAAGTTCTTTAACAAATTCTTTTACTTCATTAAGTTTCATGCCTTCTCCTTATTCTGCTTCACGTTTTACGAATTTACATTTAACTGGCAATTTGTGGCTAGCAAGACGAAGTGCTTCGCGTGCAATCTCTTCAGATACACCAGCGATTTCGAACATCACTTTACCACGTTTAACTGGTGCTACCCAACCTTCAGGTGCCCCTTTACCAGATCCCATACGCACACCGATAGCTTTAGCAGTGTATGATTTGTGTGGGAAGATTTTAATCCAAACTTTACCACCACGTTTCATGTAACGAGTCATGGCGATACGAGCAGCTTCGATTTGGCGGTTAGTGATCCAGTGGCTAGTTGTAGCTTGAAGACCGTATTCACCGAATGCTACTTCTTTTCCACCTTTTGCTTCACCGCGCATTTTTCCACGGAATTCACGACGGTGTTTAACACGTTTAGGTACTAACATTGGTTATTTACCTCCTTTAGTGTTTTTGCGAGCTGGAAGAACTTCACCACGGTAGATCCATACTTTAACACCAAGTTTACCGTATGTAGTATCTGCTTCTTCCCAAGCGTAATCGATATCTGCACGAAGTGTGTGAAGTGGAACAGTTCCTTCAGAGTATCCTTCTGCACGGGCGATATCTGCACCGTTCAAACGACCTGATACTTGAGTTTTGATTCCTTTAGCTCCAGCACGCATTGCACGTTGGATTGCTTGTTTTTGTGCACGACGGAAAGCAACACGTTGCTCCAATTGACGAGCAATTCCTTCACCTACAAGGTGAGCATCCAAATCAGGTTGTTTGATTTCGATGATGTTGATGTGTACTTGTTTTCCAGTCAATTTGTTAAGTTTTGCACGGAGTGCATCAACGTTAGCACCACCTTTACCGATAACCATACCTGGTTTAGCAGTGTGAAGTGAAACGTTAACTTTGTTTACTGCGCGTTCGATTTCGATAGTTGAAACTGCTGCGTCAGCAAGTTCTTTTTGAACGAATTTACGGATTGCAAGATCTTCATGAAGGTAATCCGCGTATTCTTTTTCAGCATACCATTTGGCATCCCAATCACGGATGATGCCGACACGCATACCAATTGGATGTACTTTTTGACCCACGATTTTACCTCCTTATTTTTCTGCAACAGCTACAGTGATGTGAGCTGTACGTTTGTTGATTGGTGAAGCTGAACCTTTCGCACGTGGACGGAAACGTTTCATAGTTGGTCCTTCGTTTGCGAATGCTTCAGATACTACCAAGTTAGCTTTATCCAAACCAAAGTTGTTTTCAGCGTTAGCTACAGCTGAGTTCAAAACTTTCAAGATGATTTCAGCAGCTTTGTTTGGAGTGAATGTCAAGATTGCGATTGCATCGGCTACGCTTTTACCACGGATGTTATCAAGAACAAGACGTGATTTACGAGGTGAAACACGTACTGTACGAGCCATTGCTTTAGCTGAAGTAATTTCTGCCATTTATGTTCTCCTTATTTTCTACGTGTTTTCTTGTCGTCTGCAGCGTGACCTTTGTAAGTACGAGTTGGTGCAAATTCACCAAGTTTGTGACCTACCATGTCTTCTTGGATGTAAACAGGTACGTGTTTACGTCCGTCATAAACTGCAATAGTGTAACCAATGAAACTTGGGAAGATCGTTGAACGACGTGACCAAGTTTTAATAACTTTTTTCTTTTCGTCGTTAGCTTGAGCTTCAACTTTTTTCATCAAATGCTCATCGACGAAAGGTCCTTTTTTAAGACTGCGTCCCATTTTTATATTTTCTCCTTTAAATGTTGTACCACAGCGGCTTGCGCTCACAAGGAGCGCTACCGAGCTGGCGGATTTACTAGTTGCTTAAGCGACTAGTTTAATATTATTTCTCGTTGCGACGACGAACGATAAGTTTGTCAGATTTCGCTTTCTTGTTACGAGTTTTAAGACCAAGAGCAGGTTTGCCCCATGGAGTAGATGGTGCTTTACGACCAACTGGTGCTTTACCTTCACCACCACCGTGTGGGTGATCGTTAGGGTTCATTACAGAACCACGAACTGTTGGGCGGATACCTTTCCAACGGCTACGTCCTGCTTTACCAAGGTTTACAAGTCCATGTTGTTCATTTCCGACAACACCAACTGTAGCACGGCAAGTTCCAAGAATCATACGAACTTCACCTGATTGAAGACGAACAAGAACGTATTTACCTTCAGAACCCAATACTTGAGCAGATGCTCCAGCAGCACGTACCAATTCACCACCACGACCTGGTTTCAACTCGATGTTGTGGATCAAAGTACCAACTGGGATGTTAGCAAGTGGAAGAGCATTTCCGACTTTAATATCTGCTTCTGGACCTGAAACGATACGTTGACCTACTTCAAGACCTTTTGGAGCGATGATGTATGCTTTCACACCGTCAGTGTAGTGTACAAGAGCGATGTTTGCAGAACGGTTTGGATCGTACTCGATTGTTTTAACAACTGCTTCAACGTTGTCTTTGTTACGTTTGAAGTCAACCAAACGGTAGAAACGTTTGTGTCCACCACCTTGGTGACGAACTGTGATACGACCGTTGTTATTACGACCAGCCTTGCTCTTCAATGCAACAAGCAATGATTTTTCAGGAGTGCTTGTTGTGATTTCAGCGAAATCCAAAGAAGTCATATTACGGCGACCGTTTGTTGTTGGTTTATAAACACGAATTCCCACGATATTTCCTCCTTAGATTATTCAGCTTCAGCAGCAAACAACTCGATTGCTTTTGAATCAGCTGTAAGTGTGATGATAGCTTTTTTAGTTTTGTTAGTAAAACCAGTGTAACGTCCAACACGTTTAGCTTTTGGTTTTACGTTGATTGTGTTAACATTAGCAACTTTAACACCTTCGAAAGCAGCTTCAACAGCTTGCTTGATCAAAAGTTTGTGTGCACGAGTGTCAACTTCAAATACATATTTTCCTGCTTCAAGTTGAGCCATTGAGCTTTCAGTGATGACAGGTTTTTTGATAACATCATACAAATTCATTATGCAAGAACCTCCTCGATTTTAGAGATAGCTGCTTGAGTAACAAGAAGTTTGTCACTATTTGCGATGTCAAGAACACTTGCAGTTGTAGCAGTCGCAACTTTCACGTTTGGAAGGTTACGAGCTGAGAGAGCTGCGAATTCGTTTCCTTCTTCAAGAATAACAAGGACTTTAGAATCGATGCTCAAAGCTGCAAGAACTTTTGCAAATTCAGCAGTTTTTGGAGCTGTAAATTCAAGAGAATCAACGGCTACAAATTTATTTTCAGCAACTTTTTCTGAGTAAACAGATTTAAGTGCAAGGCGACGAACTTTTTGAGGAAGTTTGTACGCATAGCTACGTGGAGTTGGTCCGAAGACGATTCCACCACCACGCCATTGTGGAGAGCGGATAGAACCTTGACGAGCACGTCCAGTTCCTTTTTGACGCCATGGTTTGCGTCCGCCACCTGAAACAGCTGAGCGGTTTTTAACTGCGTGAGTTCCTTGACGAAGGCTAGCACGTTGGCTGATGATCACATCAAACACAACAGATTGGTTTGGTTCGATACCAAAGATTGCATCGTTAAGAACAACTTCGCCCGCTTGTTTGCCAGTTTGGTCGAATAATGTTACATTTGCCATTTTGACTGTATTCCCCTTTCCTTATTATTTACCAGCTTTAACTGCTGACTTGATAGTGATAAGAGATTTCTTAGCACCTGGTACGTTACCTTTGATAAGGATAACGTTCTTTTCTGGAACAACTTGTACAACTTCAAGGTTTTGAATTGTTACGCGGTCACCACCCATACGTCCTGCAAGGTTTTTACCTTTGAATACGCGGTTAGGTGCAACAGGTCCCATAGAACCTGGACGACGGTGGTAACGAGAACCGTGAGCCATTGGTCCACGTGATTGTCCGTGGCGTTTGATAACACCTTGGAAACCTTTACCTTTAGAAGTACCAGTTACGTCAACAACATCTCCAGCTGCGAATGTTTCAACTGTGATTTCAGCGCCAACTTCCAAGCCTTCAACGTTTTTGAATTCACGAATGAAGCGCTTAGGAGCCGTGTTAGCTTTCGCTACATGTCCTTTAGCAGGTTTGTTGCTCAATACTTCGCGTTTGTCATCGAAACCAACTTGGATAGCGTTGTATCCGTCTGTTTCAACAGTTTTAACTTGAAGAACAACGTTTGGAGTTGCTTCAATAACTGTTACAGGGATCAATTCGCCAGCTTCAGTGAAGATTTGAGTCATTCCCACTTTTTTCCCTAAGATTCCTTTTGTCATGAGAAAATAGTTCCTTTTCTATATTTTTTATTCAAAAAGTTTTTAACGAGCGTTTTTTATGCTCAAATATCAAGCTTTAGATTAAAGTTTGATTTCTACGTTTACACCACTTGGAAGATCCAATTTCATCAACGCATCAACTGTTTTTTGAGTTGGGTTAACGATATCGATCAAACGTTTGTGTGTACGCATTTCAAATTGTTCGCGAGAGTCTTTGTATTTGTGAGTCGCACGAATAATTGTGTAGAGGCTACGTTCAGTTGGAAGTGGGATTGGACCCGCAACTTGTGCACCTGTACGAGTAGCTGATTCTACGATTTTTGCAGCCGCTGTGTCAAGCGTACGGTGTTCGTAAGCTTTCAAACGGATACGGATTTTTTTGTTTGCCATCTTTTTCTCCTTTTCGTCTATTTAAGATAATAGGCTAGCTCCACAAGAAAACCGACGCGTTGTTACGTGGCAATGCAACCGAGCGTGTCGCAACCTCTTGCATCAAAGCTAAGGCTGTAATTTACAGCACCATAATAGAATAACACAAAACCCCTGCGATTGCAAGGGATTTGTTGCTGTTTTTTTAAAATTTTTAACATGAAAATGTTTTCTTTTTTGGTGGGTCATTTATTTAAGTATTTTATGGAAGAAAGTTACTCTCTCTTCACCTGTTCATAGCTTTCTTTTCCGTCATTAAGCTTGTCCCAAATCACTACTTGCCCACTTTTGAGAGATTTTTGCACATCGATAATTCGTTGATTGGAAGAACCTCGAAACTGGAGCATGAGATTTCTCTTAGTTCGATCGTATCGTCCATCGACAAGAATGTCAATCAATGATAAGAGTTCCAGTTTATCTGGAGTTTCCAACAACATTTCTTCCCATGTATAGCCCGTCCAGGACCAGATGTCTTTGTCTGGCAATTCCTTCCGGATACGTTTCACGAGTGGCAAAAGGATTCCTGTATTAAGGAAGGGTTCTCCTCCTAATAAAGTCAAGCCTTGAACATAAGGTTGAGCGAGATCTTCCATGATCTGTTCTTCTAATTCTGCTGTATAAGGAATGCCAGCATTAAAAGACCAAGTCGCAACATTATAACATCCCTCGCAGTGAAACATGCAACCTGATACATAGAGAGAGTTACGCACGCCTTCTCCATCCACAAAGTTAAAGGCCTTGTAGTCGATGATACGCCCTTGACTGAGCTCTTCACTTTTCCATTCTTGTGGTTTTGGATTATTCATTCGCTACCTCTATCCAATAACGCTTGACTCCATTACGAACATCCTCAATGAGACCTCCATTTGCTAAAATGACTGCTCTGCTAGCAGGATTATTTACGCTACAGGTCACAAGAGCTTTCTTGATGTTCTTTTCCTTAGCAACTTGCAAGCCCTGACGGAGAGTTTCCTTAGCATAACCCTTGCCTCTTTCTGATGGACGAATGGAGTAGCCAATGTGCCCACCTTCTTCTAGTAAAAAGTTACTGAGGCGCAATCGGAGATTAAGAAATCCAATTGCTTTACCTTTCACAGAAAAAGCTACTAACTGAATTGCGGGAACCCATCCTTCAATCAAATTAATCCCCATTTCCTGATTCTGATTACTTTCCAACCATTCTTCATACACAAATTTCTCTGTATCCCAAAATCCTCCATCATGGGCTGATTGGCTCTTTTCAAACTCTGTCATCATCTCTAAAACTGTTTCTTTATCTGCTAATCTTGGTCTGCGTAATTCCATCCTTACCTCCCACTAAGAGAAAAGCGAGAGCTGACTCTCACTTTTATTTCTTCTTATTCTTATTTAAAAATTGTTCTCTGAGGTTGAGCAAGCGTTCTTTTTTACCAGCTCCACCTTTAGAGTGTTTCTCGTGATAACGGGTCACTTGTGCACGCCCCTTATCGTCTAATTGATATTTTCCCATTTCAGTTCTTTCTAATTTGTTACTTGATGGCCAGCTATTTTAATCGTTGAACCATTCATATGTTTGACACGCGCTGCGATTTCCTTGTGACGTCCATTAACCATCGGACGCGCTTGAGGATTGCCTAAATAGCCACAAGTCCGTTTAACAACGTCTACTGTTTTAGGGTCGCTATTTCCACAGTTTGGACAAGCAAATCCTCTCTCAGTTGGTTCAAAATCCCCTTCAAAGTCACACTTGTAGCAACGGTCTATTGGAGTATTGGTCCCAAGATAGCCCACACGGTCATAGGCATAATCCCAAACAGCTTCCAAGGCCTTAGGATTTTGCTGAAGGACTGGATACTCACAATAATGGATAAAACCACCTGACGCACCTGCTTCTGGATAGACTTTCTCAAAGTCTAATTTTTCAAACGGTGTTGGATTTTTACGAACATCATAATGGAAAGAATTGGTGTAGTATTCCTTGTCTGTGATGTCAGGAATAGAGCCAAACTTCTCTGTATCTAGTCGGCAGAAACGATCTGTCAAACTTTCAGATGGTGTTGAGTAGATAGAGAAATGATAGCCATATTGGTCAGACCACTCTTCTACACGGCGTTTCATATCGCGAATGATGTCTAGCGTGAATTCCTTAGCATCTGGATTGCTTTCCCAGCTGTTACCAAAGAAAACAGTCGCTACTTCATACAAACCGATATAGCCCAGCGAAACTGTTGCCCGACGATTCTTAAAGAGCTGGTCAACACTTTCTTCTTTACCTAGACGATGGCCAAAAGCACCGTACTGATAAAGGATAGGAGCATTGGCTGGTGTCGCCTCTTTAGTGCGTTCGACACGGTAAACAAGAGCATCTTCAGCGATATTCATACGCTCGTTGAAGATTTCCCAGAACTTATTCATGTCACCATCAGACTCGAGGGCGATGCGAGGAAGATTGACCGTCACAACGCCTAGATTCATCCGACCTGAATTGACTTCTACGCCATTCTCGTCTTTCCATCCTTGAAGGAAAGAACGACAACCCATAGGAACTTTGAAAGAACCTGTCAAGTCAACAATCTTATCATAAGACAAGACGTCTGGATACATCCGCTTGGTTGCGCACTCTAGAGCCAACTGCTTGATGTCGTAGTTGGGTGTCCCTTCCTCTAAGTTGAGTCCTCTTTTAAGCGTGAAGATAAGTTTAGGGAAGATAGCTGTTCGATGTTCTGAACCAAGGCCCTTGATTCGGATGTTCAAGATAGCTTTTTGAATTTCACGCTCAAAACGATTGGTTCCCAGACCAAAACCGAGCGAAGTAAAAGGTGTTTGCCCATTTGAAGTGAAGAGAGTATTGATTTCATACTCAAGAGATTGCATGGCATCATAGATGTCTTTTTGCGTTTTCTTCCAAGCGTAATCTTCCCGTTTTTCAGGCAAGACCCATTCTTCTGCATCTTTGAGGTGTTTTTGGTAATTCTTCTCTGCGTAAGGAGCCAAGACTTCATCGATACGGTCAGCTGAACAGCCACCGTACTGGCTAGAAGCAACGTTGGCGATGATTTGGGAAATCTGAGCTGTCGCAGTCTGGATAGACTTGGGACTTTCTACCTCTGCATTTCCAATCTTAAAACCATTTTCCAACATACCTTTAAAATCAATCAAACAGCAGTTGGTCATAGGGGTATAAGGACTGTAGTCCAAATCGTGATAGTGGATATCCCCCTTTTGGTGGGCATTGGCTACGTGCTTAGGAAGCATTTGCAGTCCGATTGATTTCCCAACAATCCCTGCTGTCAAATCACGCTGGGTATTAAAGACATCACTGTCCTTATTAGCATTTTCATTGACAACTGCCTGATCTTTATTGAGAAGCTTATGGATACTAAAGTTAATATCTGTCGCTTTTGAGCGCTCAAAATCCCTCTGTGTCCGATAAGTGATATACTCCTCAGCTAGCGCATATTCTTTGGCTTCAAGGAGTTCATGTTCTACGATATTTTGAATTTCGTAAATCTTAACCCCCTGTGGAAAGCGACTATGAATTTCTGTGACAATTCGCTCGGTCAAAGCATTTAGGCGTTTTTCGACCAAGGGTGTCACATCCATAACCTTGTCTGCCGCCTTGTGGATAGCCTTGTCAATCTTGTCCACATCAAATGCAACACGTCTCCCATCTCGTTTTTCAACGAAGAGGGTTGCTAAAGTTGTAATTTTTTCTTCTAGTGCAATCATATACATGCTCGTTTCTAAAATGTTCTTTCTAAAAAGTATTATACCACTCTAAAAATAAAAATCAATATCTTGTGTTAAAAATCCTAAAATTTTTAAAAATACACAAGATATTGATTTGGCTATTTGATTTTATAGACTTTAAACTCTGAATAATCAGTCTTTACTTGTTGATAATTTTCTTTTAAGAGTGTCTCCGCCTCAGACCAGAGAGCCACCTTGTCGTTTACCACAATCACCTTAGGTTGGTTTTCTTTCAAGTCATGAATCAAGGTAGTTTTATTTTCTTCTGTATTCGTATAAAGAAGAGGTGATGGGAACATGGATCCAGCCAAACGCTGACTTTCTTTATACATTTGAACATGAGAATCCCAAATATAGATTTGGTCACCATCACTCGTCTCTTGTTTGACTCTGTCTACTACTTGATGTTGTTCTCTATAAGAAGCTGGATGCAAAACAAAACGAGCCACAAAAGGAATTGCAATCAGATAAACCACCACTAGGATAGGTAAGTAGAGATTCCCCTTCATAAATTTTTTCCATAAAGTAGGAGCTTCTTCTCTTCTCCGACGACGATCTCCTCTAGCTGAATGTTTCCCACGAATACTGGTCATCAAAAGAAGGAGTAAAAATGGAAGGATTAGAATCAAACACGAACCGTGAAGAGGTTCTTGAGAAAAAAGCAACAAGGCTAATACAAATATGAAAGCAAAACTAGCTGGTACTGAAATAACATATAATCTTGATGCCTTTGATTGGAACAAACCTAGAAAAACAAGGAAGAGAGCTCCTAAACCAAAGGTCAACAAACCATAGAATAGAACATTATCCATTAGTTGGGGATTGATAAAGACCTGAAGGGAATCAATCGGATATAAAAGACTTCCTAGAGCTTCTCCAAAGCCACCTGAAGCAAGAACATAATATCCTACTGGGTAAAAAATGAGAGAAAAGCCAAGTGCTGCTGCAAAAAACTGATAAACTCCATGAGCAAGGCGACCATGCCCAACATTAAAGACAAACAAACCAATTGTTACTACTGCAATAAAGAGAAGACTTGTAAGAGGCTCTATGAAAAATGATAGGGCCAAGAAAATCCCCAGACGTAGAAATCCCTTGTCATGGTTAGGAGTTGATAGATAAGCTGCTATGAACGAAAATCCTGCAAACAGAAATGGCAAAGCTAAAATCGTAGCATATCCTCCGCCAAAACCGAGACCGGATACCAAAATATAAAATATGGTTAGGAGTTGCTTGGCTTGTTCCCTTTGTCCCGTCAGATAGTCAGTTGAAGAAAAGAGGAAGTAACCTCCTCCTAAGAGGGCTAGCCATTCTACCAAGGCAAAAAGGATGCCTCCTTGGGTGATGTAAAGTAGCAAGTAATAAATAAGACCGTGACTTGCATAATAGCTACTGTAAAGCTGTCCTCCCTGATGTAAAGCCCACCCTATATACAAATCCTGCGCCTGAGAGGGACTTACCATATCTAAAAGTAAAGGTAGCACCACAGAAAAAACCGTTGCAATCGTACTTCCAATGATGAGTCTGAAAAACGGAAAAGCTACCTGTTCTTCTTTTTCTACATGAGATTCAAGGTTCCTATCCAATCTATTTTCAATCTCATTACTCTGTATCGTTTTGGATACTTCTTCTATTCTGCCATATACAGCCATGTCGTTTCTCCTATTCAATTTATCTGTCTTAGTATATCAAAAAGACCTAAAATTGTCAGCTTGCGATGGCTGTTTGAGCGATTTTTTGCATAGTTTCACAAAGGTTTCAATTTCCCGAAATCGGTGTAAATGCGTCTGTTTAAATGACATGATATAATCCAATTCTTTCTGAGTCAGCATCGTCCCTCCCTATATCTTTCTATTCGTAAAAAGCAAGAAAAAGAGGACTGGTTTGTGTCCTCAGTCCTAGATTTCTTATAAGATAGGGGCGAATAACTGGGCAATTTCCTTAATCAATTTTTGATACCAGCTATTTTTTATCGTATGAGGGAAAATTTCTTGCGATGATGAAAAAATCTCCCGAAAATCTTTTTGAATCTCAGCAATTGATTCTGTTTTATATAGCAAGACTGCATTTTCATAGTGGTGAAGCAAACTTCTATAATCTAAGTTAATGGTTCCAACTGCAGCAAAATCCTTATCCACTAAAATTTGTTTACTATGGATAAAGCCTGGACTATACTCAAAAATCCTGACTCCTGCTGACAAAAGATCCGGATAGGCCCCTCTTGTGATGAGTTGGATCAATTTTTTATCCGGAATGAAAGGAGTCACGATGCGGACATCAACACCCCTCATGGCCGCGTTTTTAATACTCTCAGTTAAATCATAGTCAATAATCAAATAGGGCGTTGTGATATAGACTGAATCAGTAGCCTGATTAATCAAACTTTGATAGACTTTTTTCCCTACCTGGGTACGGAATATGGGCTTGGGTCCACTACCGTAAGGAATGCAGATCCCTTGGCCAGAACGAGGTTGATTTTCCAGGTGATACTGGTCAAAATCGCTGATTTCCCCACGATTGATGTACCAAGTCATCAAAAAGAGACGGGTTAGAGCCTTGACACCAGGGCCATCTATGCGAATCCCACTGTCCTTCCAGTAGCCAAAGCGTTCTACATGATTGATGTACTCATCGGCTAAGTTAATCCCTCCTGTATAGGCTACCTGACCATCTATGACAAGGATTTTCCGATGGTCCCGATTGTTGTAAGCCACCGTCAAACGAGGAATCACCTTGTTAAACTTATGAGCTTCAATTCCTCGACTACGAAGCTGAACAGTATAATCTCCAGGCAAAGTCGCCATACAGCCGATATCATCATAGAGCATCTTGATCTCTACACCCTGAGCTGCCTTTTGCTCTAGTATATCTAGTATGCTATTCCACATCAGACCTTCTTCGACAATATAGTACTCTAGAAAGATAAATTTCTCAGCTTTCTTGAGGTCTTCCAACATATGTTGCCACATGCTTTCACCCGAAGAAAAGAATTGTGAATCTGTTCGATCATAGACATCGGCATTGCTATCCATACTTAGCAAAGATTTGATAACTCCGTAAGCCGCCTTATCATCTTCCTTCAATTTCTGGCGGAGAGCTTTACTGTTATCCTCCCGAAAATGCATGGAACCAAGTTTGTCCAACTGCTTGATTTCTTTTTTGGACAATCGCCTTTCACCAAACATCAGATAGAGCAAGGGGCCGATGACAGGAACAAAAGTTACCACTAACCACATTACTTTACTTTCAGGCGCCATTGAACGATTGACAATTGCGACAATAGTCGCCATACTCATAAAAATTAAGACAATTACCCATAGAATAGGGGCCATACGCCCTAAATAGAGAAAGAGACCAAAAACAAGACACAGTTCAAGCAGCATAATCGAAAGACTAAAGCCATACTTGGACATTAATAATTGAAATTTTCTATATTTCATACATCCCCTTTCTGTTAACCTTCCCCCCTAACCACCTACTTAATAGTTGCTTCCACTAGTATACATCAGTTCACAGCTAGATGGCAACAATTTACTCTTGCTAAAGTTTCAACCATTATGCTTTCATATGCGTATTACATGCGTATTACAGTTTGAGAGCCAACATATTGACCGTCATACCGGCTGCAGTTCCCATAAGATAGATGACATCTCCCTCCTTGACCAGCCCTTTATCTAATGAATAAGCCAAGCCAAACGGTACAGAGACTGACACCATATTTCCATAGTCAGGGACGAGATTGAGATATTTTTCCTCCGTAACACCTAGTTTTTCCATAACCAAAGGAAGAGCACGACTTGCTTGATGGGGAATGATATAGTCCACATCCGACAATGCTAGCTGCGTTTTTTCTTGAAACTCTTCAAACATGACTGGAATTTTACGAGCAGACAAGAGGAGAATTTTCTTACCCTTCATGTCAAACATATAGTTGGTCTTAGTCGCTTCAGAGTACTCTTTTGGTTGAAAAGAGGTCAGACCTCCACGAATTTCCGTATCGTGAGCTCCTTCTGACCAAGTACGTTGGAGGCTAGCAATGATCCCTTTTTCCTGATGGCTTTTTTGGAAAATAAAGGCTACTGCCCCATCACTAAAGAGTTCAAAACTTTCTTTTTGCTTGGGATTAAGCCCTAAACTTCCAACCTCACTGGATACAATCAAGACACGTTTGTATTCACCCGCCTCGATCAAGTGGGACATGGTTGATAGAGCAGAAATAAAGCTGGTACAGGTTGTATTGATATCCATAGCTGGAATTGAGAATCCCTTAGCTACACGCTCATGAATCAATGCTGCTGTACAGGGAATAGGCTGGACTCCAACAGCACTAGCCGAAACCAGACAATCAATATCCTCGATTTTTAAATTTGCTTTTTCAAGTGCACTCTGAATAGCCACTTCTGCTAAATCTAGTTGTGTTTCTTCATTTTCTACTACACGGTAACGTGTTTGATCTTTGAATTGGACAGTATTCTTTGGAAGGCAGACACCGTAACCTACGATTTCTATATGTCTTTTTACTTCTGTCATTATCTGTTTTCCTTTCATAAACGTTGGATACGTTTGAGTTTACGACTTGTATTCCAGTGATAATCTGAAAATTGGATTTCAGGAACTATAAACTGCCTTTGCTGGGCCAAGAGTTGGAACTGTTGTCGAATAGCTGTCTCCACATCCTCATCTCGCCGGCTTAGACCAACTTCCACTAGTTTCTCGGAGTGTTGTTTGACGTGGTAATCTCCTATATTCTCCACAAAGAGGATGCAACGTCTGATAAAGTCTGGATAGATGGTCACCTGTCCCCCATCCAGTCCATCGAAATAGAAGATGTCGTCAGAGCGTCCTTCGACCTTGTCAATTCGTGTATAGCAGGAGCCACACGGACAAGGCTTCGGATTTTCAACCAAGATATCATTGAGCTGGTAGCGATAAACAGGCTGACTACTTCGTTTAAAGTCCGTAATCACTGGATAAAAACGGCGTTCATCCAGATACTGCTTTTCCACAAAGATAATATCTTCGTTGAGATGCAGATTGCCAACCGAGCAAGTGCAAGCTAGGAAGCCTTCGGTCGCCTGATAAACCTGGTCAATAATGGATAGAGAAAAGGCTTTTGCGATGCGTTCCCTATCACTATCTTCCAAGATTTCTGCCACAGAAACTATTTTTTGTGGATGAATAGCTAACTCCCCAGCCTTGAGACGCTTACTCAATTCAATCAACATAGAGGCTGGTGCCACAACAATCGTCGGCTGGTAGTTATTCAGTCGCTCGATATGGTCATCTGTATGTTTAAAAATATCAAAATACTCCAAACGAATAAGTGCCGTATTGATGGTCTGATAGAGTTCATTATCAGCTCTCAGGAAAAAGGCGATTCGGTGTCCAAACAGCTGGCCCTTGGGTAACATCTTTGCTAAGATAGCTGCTGCCCACATACTTCGCTCTTTCTCCGTTGTGATAAAAAGCCCCCGATGTCCAGATGTCCCTGAAGACAGTCCGACTGCCACATCGCCTTTTAGTTCAGTGAAATCACGAGTCTTTTCACTTTCAATAGCCAAGGCCAAGGCTTCATCCCGATCTACCCCTTGGGTGTTAAGCTCGTTGAAACGCTCCATCATAAAAGCCTTGTCCATATGGTCAAAGTCACTAGGAACCCCATTTTTAAAGTAGGGCGACTCTCGCTTTAAAAAGTCCATATAGTTAGCTAATTGCTTTTTCTGATAGTTCTCTACAGCTTCTCGAGATTTGAAATTATGAAGCCAGCGAGTTTGGATAAAGGTTTTAAGAAAGGTTCCTTTTTTCATATATGATACGTTCTATCCTTTCTACAGGGTCATGGCTAACAACTACTTCAATACCATCTCTCAAGACTTCCTCCAAAAACTCTGTCCCCTTGATATAGTCTGCCTTATTGTCCTGAACCAAGGAAGGAATCAGGAGCATCTGCTTGGTGTAAGGCAAAAGGTCAATTCCCCAACAGAGGTCTGCTGCGATAAGGAGATTAAAGTCTGGAAGGTACAGACAAGCTTGCCCCCTTGCATGCCCATCAACAGAAGCTACTAGGATACTTCCATCTCCAAAAAGGTCACTAGTCGGACGATAGGGAAAGGTTGAATCTTGCTGGTCAGCTCTGATAATGATTAGATTTTTTTCAAAAGAAGCTGGCAAAAACTCCTTGAAAATCAAGTCTTTCAGTGTCGGTTTCTTGTAAACATCATACACTTCCTGAGTCAAGATAAAAGTTGCATGAGGGAAGAAGCTAGCCCCTCCCAAATGATCTGGATGCAGGTGGGATAGGATGATATAATTAATTTCTTCCGGTTTAATTCCCTTAGCTTTCAGCAAATATGAAATCTGGTCCTTCTCCGTCATTTGAACAGGTGTTCCCAAACGATAGAAACCATAACGAATCTGAGTCCTAATATCGTAATGGTAGCCCGTATCATAGAGGAGATATCCCTTCTCCCTATGTTTGATAAGAAAAACCCCGGCTGGAAAGGTCATCTTTTTATTCTTGATTCCCTTAAATAGCAAACCTGTATAACTCGTGCAATATCCTGCTGGGAAATAATCAATGCTTTCTATAATCTTTGACATATTGTTCAATCCCTTCCGAAATACTGATTTGAGGACGATAGCCCAAGTCTCGCTCCGCCTTGCTGATGTCCAGCGTCTGGCTATACCTCAGCAAGTAATAGGTATAGCGTGTTAGAACCGGCTCACCTTTGAGTTTCAAAATCTTATACAGAAACTCTAAACTACTTGCAATAACTGAAAGAAGAGGAACCGGCACTTTTCTGTATGTTATCGGATAGCCAAGCCCTCTCAAGGTTTCTTCTATCAGATCCTTAAAGGCTCTTGGTTCCCCATTGGTAATATTATAGACTTCGCCACTAGCTTGAGGAGCCTCTAGAGCCAAGCGAATGGCTAGAGCGACATTTTCCACACAGGTCATGTCCATCAGCTGACGGCCATCCCCTATCAAGGGAATACCAATCTTCTGACTGAGTTTAAGAACCCGAGGCAAAATACTGGTATCCCCAATCCCAAAAAGCCCACGAGGTCGTAAGATCATACTCGGAACATCAGGATAATCCTTAAACAGCTTCTCCGAAGCTATTTTACTACGAATGTAGTTGTTCAGATTATTTTCCTGAGGCGCAGCGCTTTCTTTGATAGCTATCTGATCTCTAGGAGCAGCATAGATGCTAGGCGAGGACACATAAACCAAACGCTGAATACCAGCCTCTCGACAAGCATCCAAAACATACTTGGTCCCTAAGACATTTGTCTGGTAGAAATCTTCCCAAGGTCCCCAGACGGTAGAAAGAGCTCCAGCATGCACAACCATGTCCATACTCTGACAAGCCTGAGTCAGGTCTTCTTGCTTGGTCAAATCTCCCTGGATAAATGCCACAGAGGAGTTCTCTAAAGACTGACCAACCTTGCGATTACGTCCAAAAGCTCGTACCTGATAGCCATGCTGACTGAGCTCTTCAACAACATACTTACCTAAAAAGCCCGTAGCACCTGTTACCAATACTTTCTTCATGTTTTATTTCTCCTTGTCCCCCAAGAGTCGATATATTTCATTCTTGAGGATTTCTGTTGGCTGATAGTCTTGAGCTACACGACTGAGTTTGTTCAAGTCTGACCAGTCATCTCTAGCCAATAGTTCATCAAAAGCGCGTCCAATCACTTCCGTATCCTCTCGTTTAGCAGTCAAGGCAATCCCTGCCTCTAATCCACGAACCGCATAGTCATACTGATCATAGTCATGAGGGAGAATTAAGGCAGGCTTGCCATAGATAATACATTGGTAAAAAATACCCGCACCACCATGATGAATCACATAGTCCATCTGAGGGATATATTCCTTATAGGGAAGATAGGATACCACAGAAACATTGTCCATGAGCTCCTCACATTGGAAGCCTTGTCCACCGAACCCCAGAGTTACAAAGAAGTGACAGTCCGGATGGGCTTTGGCTAATTGTTGTGTCTGGTAGAGGAGGTTGTCTTTGGCCCATGTTAGCTGAGTCCCACAGGATACGAGGACTTTTTTATAACCTGCATAGGGAGACAAATCGAGAGGATAATTCTCTGCCCTCTCAATCGAAGACCCAAAAGGCCCCACCCAAAGGTAGTGCTCTGGAAAACCACTTTTCAGCTCCAACTCTTTCATTCCAATTCCCAAGATGGAATAGGGCGAATAAATAGTTTCTTGATTTTTTTGATTGTAGAGTTTAAAATCATAACGCTTCAAGCGTTCTCTCAATAAAAAGGTTACGATTCGTTTCCCTAAACGAGTCACTTTTCTTCCTAACCATTGCTGAGTAGATTGGAAAGGATTCTTTGGACTGCCCATTCCTCCAAAGAAACAAGGCGGTCCATCTGTCGTTTCAATAGCAAACTGTGTCGCCATGGTTGTTATCCAAGGAATTCCCAACTGTTCCGCTACAAGTCCTCCAGAGAGGGTTATAAAATCCGCAATAACAATATCTGGTCGATTTTTCTGCCACTCTTGCACTAGTTGGTAAGACACCACATCGATCAAATCAAGACTAGCTGACAACTGCCGATAAGCAGAAATAAGATTTAGCTGCCCTTCATTGTTAGCTACACGCTCAAACTCATCTACAGAATTTTCTAAAATGGGAAACACCTGGTATCCCATCTCCTCTGCGACAGCTTTTCGTTGCGGTCCTGTGAATAATCGAATATCATACAAAGGATCCTTCAACAAAGGTGCGAGTAAATTCAGGGTTGGGAAGAGATGTCCACTTAAAGGGAGTACTACCACGTCGATTTTGATTCTCTTCATAAATCTAGCATAACAAATTTTTAAAAAAAGAACTACTCAAAAAGTGTACCACTCCTAAAAGTGGAACTTATATTTAAAGAAAAGGAATGGATCTCGTATATGACCCATTCCTTTATGTGTATGATTTATCTAACTTTTATCGAGTAATACATCAAATATCTTTCATCTTATCGAAATTTTGATAAATAAGCTTTACTTAGATAAAACAATGCGATCAGACGCTTCTCTATCCATATCGTCGATAATCATCTGATTTCCATTGATTGCATAAATCTTGACATCATCCCCAATAATCATGCGTTGATTAGCGGCATCAAAGCTAACCTGCTTGATTTCTTGTTCCCCATCAGTTTCCACCTGTGTCCATGTACCAGTTGTTCCAGTTACCACTAAAGTGATACGGTCTCCTTCGTCCTGACCGGTATAAGTTCCATCAATATTGGTTGGTTGAGCCTCAGGCGCATTTTGTGAAGAACTTGTTGCTGTCTGGTTTGAATTTTCTGCCGAAGATGAAGCAGCTTGTGATTGTTGAGTTTGTTGTGTTTGCGGTTGATCCGCTGGTTGTTGAACCTGTTGCGCTCTTTGTGAACAAGCTACTAAGAGACTAAGACTTGCTAAAGAAGCAAGAGAAAGTGTGAATCTTTTTAATTTCATGATGAATTTCCTTTCTGCTACCAATGTAGAGAATGTTTCTTCTAACTGATAGTTCCCCTAGTATAACAAGTTCAAAAAAGGAGGTCAATTTATCTGCTCATGGGTCAGTAGGTGGCTCCGTACTTCTGAGATAAAATAGAGAGATCCTGTAACAAACAACAAATCCTGGGTATCGGCTCTTTCTTCGAAACTGCTGATAAATTCGCGATAAGAAGGAATTACATCGTAACCTGTTATATCTGTCTCATCTAAAGAACCCTGATAGTCAAAGCCGGTCACCTTGAGTTCCACCTGAGGCAAATTTTCAGTTAGATAAGCCAACATCCCTTGATAATCCTTCCGTTTCAAGGCTCCAAATAGGATTTGAGGACGATATCCTTCCTGCTCTTTTTCTTTGATAAACTCAACCAAGCGAGTCAAGGCAGGGAGATTATGGGCACCGTCCAAGTAGATATGAGAACGAATACGCTCCAAACGTCCAGCCCAATGGGTCTTCTCCAAAGCTCGTCTTACAGCCTGCTCATCAACAACTTCCTTTCTTTCTCCCATAAAAAGAAGAAAAGTTTGCAACGCCAAGGCCGCATTCTCCTGCTGATAAGCTCCTTCTAAACCTATTTTCAGCCGCGAAATATTTAGTAAAGAACTTGAAAAATCGCCATTCAGCATTGAAAAATCTTGGCCTGCCTGATAAAGGTCAACAGCTAAAGATTCGGCTTTTTTCTGACAAACAAGACTAGCTTCTGAAGGCAATTTTGCAATCACTGCCTTCTTACCAGTCTTGAAAATACCAGCTTTCTGCTCTGCGATTGCTTCTAGACTATCGCCCAAGGTCTCCTGGTGGTCAAGCCCAATGGAGGTGATGACAGCAAGCTCTCCAGTTACCACATTGGTCGTGTCAAGTAAGCCACCAATTCCCACTTCTAGTAAAACCAAATCCACCTCTTGCTCCCTAAAATAGAGGAAAGCAATCAAGGTCAGCAATTCAAAAAAGAACAACTGGTCATGAGTCTGCAGAAGCGTCTTTTCCATCTCCTTGACCTGCTCAGCTAAACGGATAAAGTCTGCGTCTGCTATAGGTTGTCCATTAATGCAGATTCGGTCATTGACGGAGACAATATGAGGGGAGGTAAAGGTCGCAACTTTCTTTCCATGCCCCATAAATATTCCCCTCATAAAAGCAATGGTAGAACCTTTCCCATTAGTCCCTGTCACATGGATAATAGGATAAGACTTCTCAGGATTTCCTAACAAATCCACCGCTTCTTGCATTCGGCCCAAACCTGATCGAAAATTCAAACCAATCCGACTATGAAGCCATTCTTCTACTTCAAACATATACCTCTCCTTAATTACAGGTTCAATCAACTGCCTCAATAAAGTCTCATAACTAACAAAAACGAGGCCAGGATTTTCGTCCCGACCTCTCACCTGGTTAGCTAATAACTAGCTACTATGAATATTAACTTGGGGTAAAAACATCCCCCGGACTTACCAGCTCTCTCTTATTTAAAGGAACTGGGGTAAAAATGTTCACTGAACATTTTTACTCCTCCATAAAGCTGTTGAAGACTTCTTCAATCATGTTCCATTCGTCTTCTGAGTCTTCTGGGATTGGTTGCAATTCGCCTTCTGTTCCATCTTCGTTTTCGATGAATGAGTATGCTTGGATTTCAACTTGTCCGTCTTCGTCTTCTTCTGCGTTAACTGGTACTAGAAGAACATAGTTTTTACCAAATTCTTCTTTTCCGTCAATCGTCAAAAGGATTTCAAACAAGGTTTCATTTCCTTGCTCATCTACTAGTGTAATTAATTCACGTTCTTCGTGGTCGTGGTTATGATCGTGTGACATAGCCTCTCCTTTATATTAAAATTTTCTATCTAAATAATTTTGTAAAATCAGCTGAGCTGCTAACTTATCAATGACTTTCTTGCGCTTATTGCGGCTAATATCTGCTTGTTCAATCAACATGCGCTCTGCGGCAACTGTTGTCAAGCGTTCATCTTGATAGTCTACTGGTAAACCAAAAAGCTCTTCTAGCTTTGCTCCGTAGGCTTGACTAGCTTCCACGCGCGGTCCGCTTGTATTGTTCATGTTTTTAGGCAAGCCCACTACAAATCGTTCCACCTTGTAAGTATCAACCAACTCCTTAACGCGGTCAAAACCAAATTGACCTTGTTCCTCATTGATTTGAATGATTTCAAGCCCTTGAGCTGTAAAACCGAGCGGATCGCTAATGGCCACCCCTACCGTTTTTGAACCGACGTCCAATCCCATAATTCTCATAGGTTATAGATCGACTCCTTGTCCTTTAAGGTAGTAGCGGACCAATTCTTCAACGATTTCATCGCGCTCATACTTACGGATTTGATTTCGTGCATTATTATAACGAGGAACGTAGGCAGGGTCTCCACTCAATACGTAACCTACGATTTGGTTAATCGGGTTGTAGCCCTTATCGTTCAACGAAGCATAAACATCAGTCAGAGTTTCGCTAATTTCTTTTTTATTGGAATCGTCCAATTTAAAACGTACTGTTTCTTCAGTAAATCCCATTCTAACACCCTCTTTCCTTAGAATAGTACCATTATAGCATAATTCCTTACGTTCTACAATTCAGGCAGTCTATTTATTTGGATTTTCTACTGTTCTGTCGCGCCATTTGCCAATCTGTCTGAAATATATTTGCTTGGTTCATTCTTCAAGAGATTTTCTAAACCAATATTCTTCAAATATTCTAACTGAGAAGCCTTCTTGACATCCAGAACTTGAAAGTCAAAACTAGTCGTTGTTTGAAGTTCGGTTGCGCTCAATAGTTTGGTTTCAAGCTTAAATCCTGCTAATTTACGAGCTTCTATAATAGCCTCATCCTTCTCCTCTGCCTCGAGAAGAGCTTTTTGAGTTTCTTCCACTCCATGTTGGTCGATATAAGTCTTCAACTCATCAGAAACTGGACGTTTTTGTTGAATCGTTAAGCTCAAAAAAGTCTTGTCCTTGTATGTAATGGTTTGGGTTTGCTGGCTACCATCATCTGACTTGGGCAAGACCAAAGTCTTGGTCACAACTGTATTCTTCTCAGCATTCTCAATAACTGGCAATGCCGACTGAAGCGTATCCTTTTCTGTTTTTGTAGCTGTTCCAGTTTCTTTTTTCTGTCCGCAACCAACCAGGACAAAAAGGAAAGCTAGACTAACAAGAACTATTTTTTTCATTTCTTTCTTCTTTCTTTTTGAAATTAAAATAAGACTGGGAGTTGCTCCCAGCCTTGATGTTTATAGAGCTGCACGCAAACGTGCTTCTGCATTTTCTACATTACGGACAGAGCGTGGTAGGAAGGCACGAATATCGTCTTCCTTATAGCCAACTTGCAGGCGTTTTTCATCTACAAGGATTGGGCTCTTTAAAATTCTCGGTGTTTCCATAATCAGATTGAGGACTTCGTTGACACTCAAATCTTCGATATCCACTCCAAGGGCTTTGGCATAGCGATTTTTAGACGAAACGATGCTGGCTATTCCGTTATCTGTTTTTGTCAGAATATCCAGTAATTCTTCTCGCGTAATTCCTTCTTTACCAAGGTTTTGTTCTTTATAACTTAACTGGTGGGCATTGAGCCAGGTTTTTGCTTTTTTACAGCTAGTACAACTTGAGACTGTATAAATTTTAATCATGTACCTACCCCTTTCGCTACATGTTACTATCAGTTTAGTCTATTATACCATAAAAAACATCCGACTTGCGACCTATTTTTAAATTTTTTTGACTTTTTTCGTCATTTTCGTACTTTTTTCTTGACAAATAACTAAATAACTATCAACTCTTTTGGAGCTAAGGTCAACAATTCACAACCTGACTCTGTAATCAGAATATCATCCTCGATACGAACGCCATATTTGCCTTCGATATATATACCTGGCTCATCTGTCAATGCCATACCTGCCTTAATAGTTTCTGTAGAAGTCTGGCTAAAGTATGGTTCCTCATGAATATCCAGCCCAATACCGTGTCCGATACCGTGGGTAAAGTAGTCGCCATAGCCTGCTTCGATGATAATATCACGAGGGATTTTGTCAAAGTCACGGAAACCTAAGCCTGCCTTAGCCTGATCAATCAAGGCTTGGTTGGCTTTGAGAACCGTATTGTAAATCTCTGCCTGCTCGTCGCTGACATGCCCCAGATAGATAGTTCGTGTCATATCACTGACATAGTGGTCGTAGAGGCATCCAAAGTCCATTGTAATGGCTTCTCCCAGCTCCACTGGTTTGTGCATTGGATGGGCATGGGGCTTAGAAGAGTTAATTCCGCTAGCTAAGATAGTGTCAAAAGACAAGCCAGATGCTCCCAACTCACGCATGCGGAAGTCAAGGAAGTTGGCAATCTCAATCTCAGTCTTTCCTGGCTTAATAAAGTCAAGCGCGTCGCGGAAAGCTTGGTCTGAGATAGAACAAGCCTTGCGAATAGCTGCAATCTCCGCTTCATCCTTAATCATTCGAAGACCTTCAACAAACTGAGTCTGTGGAAACAAGTCAATTCCTTCAAAGGCTGCCTGCATACGGTGATAATAAGAGACCGAAATCTCATCCTCAAAACCGATTCGAGACAAGCCCATGTCCTTGACAATTCCGGCAATGACAGCCAATTCATCACGGTCAGCCACAATCTCAAAACCACTGGTTTCTTGCTTAGCTGCAATGATATAGCGAGAGTCTGTCACCAAGACCTGTCGGTCACGGCTGATGAAGACTGTTCCGTTTGAGCCCCAAAAACCAGTTAGGTAATAGACGTTTTTAAGGTTATTGATGATGATGCCATCTAGTTCTTTTTCTTGCATTTTAGCTAGAAATGCTTGTACACGTTTATTCATGATGTAACTTTCCTTTCAAATACTGTCCTGTGTAGCTGGCTTCGTTGGCCGCTACTTCTTCTGGAGTTCCTGTTGCGATGATGGTTCCACCACCGACACCGCCCTCAGGTCCCAAGTCAATAATATGGTCTGCAGTCTTGATAACATCCAGATTGTGCTCAATAACGAGGACTGTATTGCCATCGTCAACAAAGCGAGCCAAGACTTTAAGCAAGCGAGCAATGTCCTCAGTATGCAGCCCTGTCGTTGGCTCATCGAGAATGTAGAAAGATTTTCCTGTCGAGCGTTTGTGGAGTTCACTAGCCAGCTTCATACGCTGGGCTTCTCCCCCAGAAAGGGTGGTAGCAGGTTGTCCCAATGTCACATAACCAAGTCCCACATCCTTGATAGTCTGAAGTTTGCGTTGAATTTTCGGAATATGTTGGAAAAACTCCACCGCATCATTGACGGTCATGTCCAAGACCTGCGAGATATTCTTTTCCTTGTAGTGAACTTCTAGGGTTTCACTGTTGTAGCGGGTCCCGTGGCAGACTTCACAAGCCACATAAACATCTGGCAAGAAGTGCATCTCAATCTTGATGATCCCATCACCTGAGCAGGCTTCACAACGACCACCCTTGACGTTGAAACTGAAACGACCCTTCTTGTAGCCTCGAATCTTAGCTTCATTTGTCTGAGCAAAAAGGTCACGTATATCGTCAAAAACTCCCGTATAGGTAGCAGGGTTGGACCTCGGCGTTCGTCCGATAGGACTTTGGTCAATATCAATCAAGCGGTCTACATGCTCAATCCCTGTAATGGTTTTGAATTTACCTGGTTTGTCTGAATTGCGGTTAAGCTTCTGGGCAATGGCTTTTTTGAGGATGCTGTTGATTAAGGTCGATTTCCCTGAACCCGACACACCTGTCACTGCGATGAATTTTCCTAGTGGGAAGCGAGCCGTGACATTTTGCAGGTTGTTCTCACGCGCTCCTGTCACTTCGATAAAACGACCATTTCCGGTACGGCGCTCTGCTGGTACTGGAATGGCACGTTTGCCTGACAAGTACTGGCCTGTGATAGACTTACTGTTACGAGCTACCTGTTTAGGCGTACCTGCCGCAACAATTTCCCCACCAAAAGCACCCGCACCAGGACCAACGTCAATCAGATAATCCGCTTCGCGCATAGTGTCTTCATCATGTTCCACCACAATGAGTGTATTACCCAAGTCACGCATCTTTTTCAGACTGGCAATCAGACGGTCATTGTCCCTCTGGTGAAGCCCAATCGATGGCTCATCTAGGATATAGAGGACACCTGATAGGTTAGAACCAATCTGGGTTGCCAAACGAATACGCTGACTTTCCCCACCTGAAAGGGTTCCTGCCGAACGTGACAGAGTCAGATAGTTAAGACCCACGTTATTAAGGAAGGTCAAACGATCCTTGATTTCCTTGAGAATGGGACGAGCGATGATGGCTTCATTTTCAGACAAGGTTAGCTGGCTCACCAAGTCCAAGTGGTCTGCGATAGACAGGTCTGAAATTTCTCCGATATGTGGTCCTTGCTCACCACCCACACGGACAGACAAGGCCTGATCATTGAGACGATAGCCGTGACAGGTTCCGCAGGTCAGCTCATTCATGTAGAGGCGCATCTGAGTGCGTGTGTAATTGCTGTTTGTCTCGTGATAGCGACGCTTGATATTATTGACAACTCCCTCAAAAGGAATGTCGATATCGCGCACACCACCAAATTCATTCTCATAGTGGAAATGGAATTCCTTACCATCTGAGCCGTAGAGAATCAAGTTCTTATCTTCTTCTGACAAGTCCTCAAAAGACTTATCCATATCCACTCCAAAGGCTGTCATAGCCTGCTCTAGCATATTTGGATAGTAGTTGGATGAGATAGGATTCCAAGGAGCCAAGGCCCCCTCACGTAAGGTTTTGCTGGCATCTGGTACTACCAAATCAGTATCCACCTCCAGCTTGATGCCCAAGCCGTCACACTCACTACAAGAGCCAAAAGGAGCATTGAAGGAGAAGAGACGCGGCTCTAACTCTGGAACAGTAAATCCACAAACTGGGCAGGCATAATGCTCAGAGAACAACAACTCAGAGTCGTCCATGGTGTCGATAATGACATAACCTTCTGCAATACGAAGGGCAGCCTCAATGGAATCAAAGAGACGACTACGGATACCCTCCTTGATAACAATACGGTCAACCACGACATCAATATTGTGTTGCTTGCTCTTAGACAACTCTGGCACTTCGGTCACATCATAGACTTCTCCATCCACACGGACACGGACGTAACCATCTTTCTGAATCTTCTCGAAAACACTCTTATGTTGGCCTTTTTTCTTGCGGATGACAGGGGCCAAAATCTGCAAGCGCTGGCGTTCAGGCAATTCTAAAACCTTATCCACGATTTGTTCCACAGAAGAAGCCTTGATAGCTCCATGTCCGTTGATACAGTAAGGCGTCCCCACACGTGCGTAGAGGAGACGCAGATAGTCATTGATTTCTGTCGTTGTTCCCACGGTCGAGCGAGGATTTTTACTAGTCGTTTTCTGGTCGATGGAAATAGCTGGGCTGAGACCATCAATAGCATCTACATCAGGCTTCTCCATATTTCCCAAGAATTGACGAGCGTAGGCTGACAAACTCTCCACATAGCGACGTTGACCCTCCGCATAGAGGGTATCAAAGGCCAGACTGGATTTTCCTGAGCCTGACAAGCCGGTCACGACAACCAACTTGTCTCGCGGAATCTCCACATCAATATTTTTTAAATTATGGGCACGCGCCCCATGAATGACAATTTTATCTTGCATTTTTGTTCTTTCTAGTCCATTATTGCTTACCATTATACCAAAAAAAGTGAGATTCTATTACCCAAAAGGCTGAATTTGTAGTATAATAGTACGGTGTGAAAAAATCTGAAAAATGAGAAAGGATAAGGGATATGAAACAAGTTTTTCTCTCTACAACAACTGAATTTAAAGAGATCGATACGCTTGAACCGGGTACTTGGATCAATCTCGTTAATCCGACTCAAAATGAATCACTCGAAATCGCTAACGCCTTCGATATTGATATTGCCGACCTTCGAGCACCGCTCGATGCGGAAGAAATGTCTCGTATTACCATTGAAGACGAGTATACCCTGATTATCGTTGACGTGCCGGTCACAGAAGAAAGAAATAACCGCACCTACTACGTCACCATCCCGCTTGGTATTATCATCACCGAGGAAACCATTATCACTACGTGTTTGGAACCATTACCAGTCCTCGATGTCTTTATCAACCGTCGATTGCGTAATTTCTATACCTTCATGCGCTCACGTTTTATCTTCCAGATTCTCTATCGCAATGCAGAGCTTTACCTAACAGCCCTTCGTTCAATCGACCGTAAGAGTGAGCAAATCGAAAGTCAACTGCATCAATCAACTCGTAATGAAGAATTGATTGAGCTCATGGAATTGGAAAAAACCATCGTCTATTTCAAGGCCTCCCTCAAAACAAATGAGCGTGTGATTAAGAAATTGACCAGCTCAACCAGCAATATCAAGAAATACCTTGAGGACGAAGACCTGCTTGAAGATACCCTGATTGAAACCCAACAGGCTATCGAGATGGCAGACATTTATGGAAACGTCTTGCATTCTATGACAGAGACCTTCGCCTCTATCATTTCCAACAACCAGAACAACATCATGAAAACCTTGGCCCTTGTGACCATCGTCATGTCCATCCCAACCATGGTCTTTTCTGCCTACGGGATGAACTTTAAGGATAATGAAATCCCCCTAAACGGCGAGCCAAATGCTTTCTGGCTAATCGTCTTTATCGCCTTTGCTATGAGTGTCTCGCTCACTCTCTATCTCATCCATAAAAAATGGTTCTAAGAGGAGTTCCTATGTCTCAGATTGATCTACAAAAATTAACTAATAAAAACCAAGAGTTTGTCCACATCGCTACCCAACAATTCATCAAAGATGGAAAAACAGATGCTGAAATCAAGGCTATTTTTGAGGAAGTTATTCCCCAAATCCTTGAGGAGCAAGCCAAGGGTACGACTGCTCGTTCCCTCTATGGCGCACCAACTCACTGGGCTCATAGCTTCACTGTCAAAGAGCAGTACGAAAAAGAGCATCCAAAAGAAAATGATGATCCAAAACTCATGATTATGGATTCAGCCCTTTTCATCACTAGCCTCTTTGCCCTTGTCAGCGCCCTCACAACCTTCTTCTCAGCAGATCAAGCTTTCGGCTATGGATTGATTACCCTCCTCTTAGTTGGACTGGTTGGGGGATTTGCCTTCTACTTGATGTACTACTTTGTTTACCAATACTATGGACCAGATATGGATCGCAGTCAACGCCCACCTTTCTGGAAATCTGTACTGGTTATCCTAGCTTCTATGTTTCTTTGGTTGCTTGTCTTCTTTGCAACAAGCTTCCTACCAGCTAACCTTAACCCAGTACTTGCTCCATTACCACTAGCTATTATCGGAGCATCCCTCCTAGCCCTTCGCTTTTATCTCAAGAAACGCTTGAACATCCGCAGCGCAAGTGCAGGACCAACACGCTATTAAGAGAACGATAAAAGCAACTGCAGATGCGGTTGCTTTTTCACTTACTTTTTTGATTTTAAAGTATTCTTCTGACATCCCACATAGCTCTATCTAATCTTTTGTGATAAAATAGGCTCAATCTATTTCTAGGAGGATAAAATATGATTTCTACTATTGGTATTGTTAGTTTATCTAGTGGCATTATCGGAGAGGACTTTATCAAACACGAAGTTGACTTGGGTGTCCAACGTCTCAAGGACTTGGGACTCAATCCTATCTTTTTGCTCCATTCGCAAAAAGGATTAGACTTTATCAAGGACCATCCTGAAGCTCGTGCAGAGGATTTGATGCAGGCCTTTTCTGATGATAGCATCGACATAATCCTATGCGCCATCGGTGGAGACGATACCTATCGCTTACTACCTTATCTTTTTGAAAATGACCAACTACAAAAGGTTATCAACCAAAAAATATTTCTTGGCTTCTCGGATACAACCATGAACCACCTCATGTTGCATAAACTAGGAATCAAGACTTTTTATGGTCAATCCTTCTTAGCAGACATTTGTGAATTAGACAAAGAAATGCTAGCCTATAGCCTTCACTACTTTAAAGAATTGATTGAGACGGGAAGAATCTCAGAAATCCGCCCTAGCAATGTTTGGTATGAGGAACGAACTGATTTTAGTCCCAAGGCTCTGGGAACACCTCGTATCAGTCATGCAAATACTGGTTTTGAGCTGTTGCAAGGAAATGCCCGGTTCGAGGGAAAAATCCTCGGTGGTTGCCTCGAATCCCTCTACGATATCTTTGACAACTCTCGATACGCAGATAGCACGGAGCTCTGCCAAAAATACAAACTTTTCCCTGACTTGTCAGACTGGGAAGGAAAGATCCTCTTGCTAGAGACAAGCGAAGAAAAGCCTGAACCAGAAGACTTCAAAAAGATGTTGCGGACTTTAAAGGACACTGGCATATTCGAGGTCATCAGTGGACTCCTGGTCGGAAAACCTATGGATGAAACTTTCTATGACGACTATAAAGAGGCACTATTGAATATCATTGACAGCAATACCCCGATTGTCTATAATCTGAATGTCGGCCACGCAACTCCAAGAGCAATTGTACCCTTTGGGGTCCATGCTCATGTAGATGCACAGGAACAAGTCATTCGCTTTGACTATAACAAATAAAGCTGGGAAAAGTTTCTCAGCTTTTTTCTCTTGTATAACTACTAAAACGTCACATACTACTGATAACTAAAATGATCAAGGAAAGGCTGTTGCCTAACATGTGAACAAGTAGGGGATAGTAGATATTCTCCTTTTCTTTCACATAAATAATAGAAAAGGCAAGGCCTCCACCTAAGTAACCAACTGCACCAATCCACTCTGATAGAGCCAAACTATGCATATGAGTCAGAGCAAAAACAAGTCCTACCAGAATAATGCTTAGTAAATCTGGCAACCGTTTCTGCAAGTAATGCAATAAAACCTGACGGAAAAAGAGTTCTTCCACAAATGGTCCGATGACACAAGCGAAAACAGCTATCAGTAATGGTTGTTCTTGAAAGGTACTTTGAATATTAGACTGATTTAGACCTTGTCCATCTAGTCCTACAAACTGCCTCAACATTCCTGATATAAAGCCAAAGAAAACAGTCATCAGAATGAGAAAGAGCCATCCTGTTAAGATGCCAAAGAAGAACTTTCTTTTAGTTTTTCTAATCTCATTCCATTGTTTGATTAATCTATCCTTGAACAAGAAGGAGCCATATAGAGCTAAAACTACATAAACTAGATAATTTGCAATGGCAGATGGCATTAAAGAAGCCAGCAATTTAACGCCATCAAACACAAAAAGAACTGTATAGAGAATCCCAAAAACAAGGACTCTCTTATATTTGTTAGACATCATTTAAGACCCTTCCATTCACAATCATTCTCATGGTCATCAACCAGACCTGCAGCTTGTAAAAATGACAATACGGCGACTGGGCCTGTGAACTTGAAACCACGTTTTTTGAGATCTTTGGCTAATTTCTCAGACAAGAGTGTTTTAGCTGGGGCTTGGCGATAATCGGGAACATCATTAACAACAGTTTTCCCCTCAACAAAAGACCAAAGATAGGCATCAAAAGAGCCGTACTCTGCCTGTAGTCGTAGAAAGACTTGGGCATTAGCGCGTGTAGCAAAAATCTTGGCTCTATTTCGGATGATAGCTGGATTATCCAGCAAGGCTTCCAATTCGGTATCGGACATCTCTGCGACTGCTTGAATTTGATAGCCATGAAATGCTTCTCGGAAAGCCTGGCGTTTGTTTAGTACCGTTTCCCAAGACAGGCCTGCCTGATAGGTTTCCATACACAACAACTCAAACAATGCTTGGTCATCATGGAGGGGTTGGCCCCACTCCTCATCATGATAGGCGATGTAGAGCGGATTGGTCATCTTGACCCACGAACAACGTTTTGTCATGCTCTGCTCCTATTTGACCAACATTTTGAGGGCAGACTTGATATAGTTCTCAGCTGTATCTGTCGTTCCTTCAAAGAATTTCTTGATTTTCTTGAGCTCTGTTGCCTTGTAGCCCAGAGCCAACATGGCTTCCATGGCTTCTTCCAATTCTTGGTTTTCAGCGCTAGCTTGCACTGCTACCTTAGCAGGAAGGTCATCTCCTGCAACTACTACCTTGCCTTCCAAGTCCAGCACCATCTGCTGGGCTGTTTTCTTGCCAATTTTAGGGAATTTGGTCAAGTAGGTGATGTTCTTAGTTTCAATTGCTTGAACCAAGCCAGCATTGTCATCGGCAGCGATGATAGCAAGAGCTGACACAGGACCAATCCCAGAAACCGAGATCAGACTAAGAAAGAGTTTTTTCTCATCTTCTGTTCGAAAACCGTAGAGCAGATGCGCGTCCTCACGCACGACCTGGTGCACATAAATTTGAGCTTCTTGATTGACCTGTCCTGAATAAGCATAAGGATTGGCCACATGCAGGATATAACCAATACCGTTGGTTTCAAGAACAATGTATTTGGCAGTAATTTTGGTAATGATACCTTTTAAATATTCGTACATAGTTTTCCTTTTATAATCAATGAAAATCAAAAGCAAACTAGAAAGCTAGCCGCAGATTGCTCAAAGTACAGCTTTGATATTGCAGATAGAGCTGACCTGGTTTGAAGAGATTTTCAAAGAGTATTCGTTTAATATTTCCCCAACTCACGAAGACTAGTGTGATTTTCCTGAATACGTCGGAACATCTTTTCCATATCTGACTTGGTAAAATGCACCAAAACAGGACGTCCGTGGGGACAGTTATAGGGATTGTCACATTGAGAAAGTTGATAAAGCAACTGTCTGGCCGAATGGTCGTCAATACGATGGTTGGCCTTGATAGACCGCTTGCAGGACATCATGATAGCCAGCTCTGCTCGATATTTCTTGATAGAAACTTCCTTGGTCAAAAGGAGCATGTCGCACATCTCATAGATACCTGATTCAATCTCTTCTTCTGCCATCCAAATAGGATGTTCACGTAAGATGAATTGATTTTCTCCGTACTCTGCTAGAAAGACGCCCACTTCCTCCAAATGTGCCATTCTTTCCTTGAGACGAAGAGCATCATCCGCTGGAAATTCAAATATATAGGGCACTAGGAGTTGCTGCTGGCTCTGGTCAACATTGCCAATGCTTTCACGGTACTCCTCGTACTTAACCCGTTCCTGCGCCGCATGCTGGTCTATGATGTAGAGCCCATCTCGCCCTTGGGCAAAGAGATAAGTCCCGTGCATTTGCGCGAAAAATTCCAACTCTGGGAAGCTGGATGATTCTTCTCGCTCCAGCTTGTCATAAGCCTTATCAAGACTCGCAATGTCTAACTCTGGGTGATCTAGTTGGTCATAGTTAGCTGGCTTTCTCTCTGCAAAATGCAGTTTTGCTGGCTTAGTCAGCTGGTCCAAGGTTTCCTTGGCAAACAGGGTTAAATCCTTTCCTTCCTCAGTCAATTCTACCTGATAATCAGCTACTTCAGCTTGACTAGGTCTTGACGACTCAGTTTTCTCATAGTAAAGAGTATTTTCTTTGAGCGGGAGAATAGTTTGCTCCACCTTCTCACGATTACGAACGGTAGATTTGGCAAGATTTTCCAAGGCATCAGGTATCAAGGTCTGTTCCTTGAGACTGTTGGAAATAGCTTCTGAAACCAGTGTCATCAGTTCTTTTTCCTTAGAAATCCGCACTTCTTGCTTGGTTGGGTGCACATTGACATCCGCTAGATAAGGGTCGATATGAATGTGAATGACAGCCAGTGGAAAACGGCCTACCATAAGCTTACTGCCATAGCCGTCTAGAATTGCACGATTGAGCAGGAAGTTCTTGATATAACGGCCATTGATGAAGAGGCTGATATAATTGCGATTGGCTCTAGTTAACTCAGGCAAGGATACAAAGCCAGAAATTTCGAAATCAAGGTCAGAATTCTCAATTTCAATCATCTTCTTGGCACTCGCCAAACCATAAATCCCTGCAATAGCTTGCCGCAGTTGCCCAGTCCCTGCTGTCCGCGTCATTTCCTTGCCATCACTGATTAAACTAAACGAAATTTCAGGATGGGCCAGGCCCAGACGGTTGACAATATCAATAATATGAGACAACTCCGCTTGCTGACTCTTCATATACTTGAGGCGGGCAGGCGTGTTGAAAAAGAGGTCCTCCACACAAACCTTGGTCCCCACAGGACTAGTCGCTGGGATGACTTCTTCTACTTCTCCCCCACGCGCGACTAACTTGGTTCCATGACTAGCACCATCCACCGTAGTCAAAAGAGTTAAGACACTAACAGACGCTATAGAAGGCAAGGCTTCACCACGAAAACCAAGCGTCCGAATCCGAAAGAGGTCGGCTTGATTTTTTATCTTACTAGTCGCATGGCGGCGCAGGGCCAATTCCACCTCATCGTGGGCAATTCCATGACCATTATCTGTTATTTGAATCTTCTTGAGACCAGCTTCCTCAATCTCAATGATAATCTGGCTAGAGCCAGCATCAATGGCATTTTCTACCAACTCTTTAACAACACTGGCAGGACGTTCGATAACCTCTCCTGCCGCTATCTGGTTTGCCAACACCTCTGGCAATTCAATAATATGAGACATCTTTCAGCCCCTTTCTGTATCTATTTTCCTAGAAATTGATTAGTGCTATTATACCATATTTCAGATAGGACAGAAAAGCTCCACCACATAGGAGCCAAATCCCTCCACATAGACAAAGTCCCTTGCCATAGGCTATAAAATAGTGTTTAATAAAGGTGTACAAGAAGTGATCACAATTTTGTATGAAAAACAAGGAGAGAAATTTATGAAAGTAGAACTACAGATTAGTGAGACTTACAAGGAGGAAAAACTGATTGTCCAAGCACCTCAGCCGACAGATAAAGTCCAGAAAGTCATCGAGTTCGCAGAAAATCTGGACCGAAAAGAAAAAATCAAAGGAAAAATTGATGATCAGGTCTATCTAGTTAAGATTGGCAAGATTCAACGCTTCTATATCGAGAATCGGAAGGTTCTAGCAGAAACGGCAAGTCAGACCTACACCATTGATTTGCGCCTCTATCAGGTTCTTGAACTCTTGCCAAGCAATTTTATCCAAATTTCCCAATCAGAAATCATCAATATCAACTCCATCTCTCATCTCAAGCTTACGCCCAACGGTCTGGTAGAAATCTTTCTAAAAAACGAAAGCTTCACCTACTCTTCCCGCCGTTACCTAAAAACCATCAAGGAGAAATTAGAACTATGAAAAAACAAGTATTTCACGATGCAGCTGCCGGTGTTCTTATCGGCCTCATCCTCTCTATCATCTTTTCACTCATTTATGCACCAAATACCTACGCACCACTAAGTTCCGACTCTCTCATCGGCCAAGTAATGACCCAACATCAGGTTCACGGTGCCCTGGTCTTGCTCTACTGCACACTAATCTGGGCAGCCATTGGTATTCTCTTCAACTTTGGCAAGCGATTATTCAGCCGTGATTGGAGCATGCTCCGTGCCACTCTGACCCATTTCTTCCTTATGCTGGCTGGCTTTGTCCCACTAGCGACCCTAGCAGGTTGGTTCCCCTTCCACTGGATCTTCTATCTCCAGCTCATTATCGAGTTTGCGATTGTCTACCTCATCATTTGGGCTATTCTTTATAAAAGAGAAGCTAAAAAAGTGGACCATATCAATCAACTCTTGAAGCATAGAAAGTGAGAGTGCTGATAAAACTGCCTAAGATAATAAAAAAGCTAAGCCTAAGCTTAACTTTCCAACTCATACAAATCTGCGATAATAGCTGCGACACGTTTGATATCTCCAAGCATGCCTCGCATTTCAAAATCAGCCAATACAGGGAAACCAAAACGTTGACTGTATTGCTTGGCTGTCAGGCAGTATTGGTTATTAAAGTTACGATTTCCTGAACCAACCACACCAAAACACTTACTAGCATTGTCACCATAGGCGATAAAATCCCCCACTGGTGTCGTCAATATCTCGACATCTCCGTTATCCACGCCATTCCCACCTTCAAGGTAGGTCGGTAAAAAAGCGACATAGGGATGGTCCATTTCATAGAAATCTTGGCCTTCTTTGACCAAATCCTTGATATGAATCTTTTGAACCTCAATCCCCTCGTACTGGGACAAGAGATAGTCTTTCAAGCGTGTCACAAAACTTTCAGTATTGCCACTCAGACTAATATAAACTAAAGAAATTGTCTTCATATGTACCTCCATGATTTTATGTATAATCGAAAAATAACTACCAAGATTGTAACTTGATAGTTATTTTTTGTCAATACTTAGGCAAGATCTTCTGTTTCCTCTTCTTCTGCCAAGGCTTTCTGTTGACGCCAAATCTTATAGAAAACAAGGGCTAGGAAAAGAACATTGATAACGATATAGAAAATGCTAACAGCTTTTGAACCAATACTCATTGTCAAACGCATGGTCTCATCTTGAAGCAACTGCACAGCGTCTTGCAAAGTCACATAGGTATAAATTGAACCAATAATAGCTAACAAAACATAGCCAACATAAGTATAGTTTGCATATTGCAAATTCTTACGAACAAGGAACACAATAGCTACTACCACTAAAATAGCAGACAGCACAATCAAGGCAACATTAAAAATAGAATGAGATGCTTCTGCTACTCTATAGCTATAATTAATGCTATCTTCTACCTGCTGAGCACTGACCCCTGCAACTTGTTTTTGAGCAGCACGAAGGACTTCTTTGCTAGGTAAGGGCTTCAAAAGTTCAAACAGAGACGTAGCTGAAATAAGGGCAGACAAGATTAGCAAGACCCATAGATAAATTGGTTTCTTTTTCATGATAGAACCTCCTGATGTTATTATTGATATTATAGCACTTTTTGTAAAGGGATACAAATATTATAGTGTAGTTTCTACCTGTTTTCGGTAGGCTTTTGGCGATTTTCCGCACAATTTTCGGAACACTTTATAGAAATATCCAACATTACTGTAACCAACAGCATAACAAATATCTTCGATGCTGTCACTAGTTGAAAGCAAGAGTTGCTGGGCAGCCTTAATACGTTGTTTGTTTAGTAACTCTGCGAAGGTCGAATTTATTTAAGCCTTACAGTAAAACAATCTAATCATCTACTATTAACAACTCTATAAAAAATTTAGTTTGACAAGCAAACAATAACACTTTCTCCTCATTTACAATCCCACCAAACCATGGTAAAATGAGAATTGTGAAAAAATTATCAGGAGACAATTCATGAAGAAATCTATCTTAACTACACTGCTTTTTGCAGTTCTTTACTTCCTCTGCATGGGGATTGGTGTCCTTTTGGGCAATCTCTTTGACCAAACTGGAAACATGTTTTATGCGCCTGCCTTTACTGCCCTTGTCGGCGGTAGCGTCTATATGATCCTAGTCGCAAAAGTTCCGCGCTTTGGAGCCATTACCACTATCGGCCTTGTCATTGCTCTCTTTTTCTTGGGAACTAAACACGGTGCCGGTGCCTTCCTTCCTGGAATTATCTGTGGTCTCCTAGCAGATGCAGTAGCTAGCCTCGGAAAATACAAGGACCAAACAAAGAACTTTCTTTCTTTTATTATTTTTGCCTTCAGCTCAACTGGCCCAATCTTACTTATGTGGATTGCGCCTAAAGCCTATATGGCAACCCTTCTAGCAAGAGGAAAATCCCAAGAATATATCGACCGTATCATGGTCGCGCTAAATCCTGGAACCATCCTTTTATTTATCGCAAGTGTAGTCATCGGAGCCCTAGTGGGTGCCTTGATTGGACAAGCCTTGAGTAAAAAATTTGCGCAGAAAATCTAGTCAATAAAAAAGAGCCAGACGGCTCTTTTTTATTTATGACTCAAGACTTAGTCAAGAAATCTCCCAAGAATTGGATTGCAAAGATAATCAAAATGATAATGATAGTCGCCAATATGGTCACATCGTGATTGTAAGGGTTAATACTCAATGAAAATCAAAGAGCAAACTAGGAAGCTAGCCGCAGGTTGCTCAAAACACTGTTTTGAGATTGGAGATAAGACTGACGAAGTCAGTTACATATACCTACGGCAAGGCAAAGCTGACGTAGTTTGAAGAGATTTTCGAAGAGTATAGCTCCATAAGCGATGGCTACGTTACCAATACCACCAGCTTCAACTGCCCCCGCCATGGCTGTTTCCCCAACAAGGGAAAAAGATCACAGTCGTCACACGAATCAAATCTGGAAGGCCTTCTAGTAAGTCTGGGCTTCCTCGGTTAAAATTTTTTACCTGAAAAACTTCTTTTTTCTAGGGATAAAATCAACCCTATCACACTCACTACTAAAAACACCCACCAACAAAGCCTGATATCTTGTAAAGCTAAGAATGAAAATACAGACATTCCCAAGGGTAATGTTAGGGAAAAAATCATACTCAAGAGATTATTACTCCTAGCTAATACATCCGCACTCAAATTAGACAGTAACAGAGTATCTAATTTAGGCATTGATTTCGACATCAAATACATGACAAAGGCTAAGCAGGCAACACCTACTAGAGGAGAAAAATCTAAAATATTAGCAGTAGCCAGCAAGACAAACAGAATTGCATTGAGCGATAGCAAACTTGAAAAAGACCATTTCCCAAAATAATCATAGGGGGTTAAGCTACCAAAAATAGCTCCTCCCAAGCTAACACATTCAATTAAAAATAGGGCTTGAGCATAGCTGAGATGATAGATAGTATGGTCTAATAAGTAAAAGTGATAAATACCTCCAACAGCTCCTCCCAAAGTATTCATGACTAAAATGACAAGAATCATTTTAAACAAAGATTTACTTTCTCTCTGCCTAAAGATATCATCCATGTCCGCATAGATTGCCTTAACTTGTTGGAGTAAACTAATCGACTTATCCTCTACACTTACAGACAAATGCGTCAATTTTCTTCTATTTTTGAACAAAATAAGAGAAGATAGTAAAAAGAAGCCAGCATTCACAATCGCAACAAAAGAAAAATTTTGATTGCTGGTTGTGAGTAACCACACTCCTAAGGCTTGACCTCCTAGATTTGATAAATAGGAAACAAACTGAGTAAATGAATAAGCTTCATAGAGCTTATCTTCCGAAATATTATGCTGGATAATCGGCATACGAAGGCCTGCTGTATAATCCGATAAAATATCTGAACAGATATTAACCATACAGATAAAAGCAAACGTCACGAAGTTCTGGTCATGAATCACACTAGCAATCAAAAGAAATAGTAGACTTTGCACACAACCAACCCAAATAATTGTCCCTGCTTTATTTCGAGTATGATCAGCCTTAATCCCAACATAAAAAGTAAATAGGAAAGGTAAAATCGTAATCATATTCGCCATAAATACAGCTATATTTTTAAAGGGTAGACTCGCAGCATAAACGATAAATACCAGATTATAAATATAAGCTCCACTTGAGCTTAAAAACCTCGATAAGGTAAGTATCCTAAATAAATGATGTTTTAAAAATAGTTTCATAACAGACATTTCTCACATTTCAAAGAGTATTCTATTGAATCCAGTCTAACAAAAAAAGCGGGACTCCCCACTTTTTTGTAATATATTTTTTCTGAAAATAGAAACTCTAGCGCCTAGAAACTGCTATTTATCACTCCATCTACAAACCCATTTATTTTTCATCGGTCAATGTAATTGGAATATATTACAAATCTTTATTTGAGAGCTGATTTGCAAAATAGTTTTCATAGTATCTTGCACCATCTACATACTCTAAATCTTGTAAGATTGTAATGCCTCTTTGGATTTTTTCAAGACCCTTATTTTCTACTTTAAAAATAGTATCATAGTACCCTTTAGCAATCATATAAATGATTTTAAGATAAGCTTGAGATTCTGGCAATTCTCGTTTTTCAATCTGAAAAACAAAATAGTCTGCTTTTAATTTATCCTTTTCCTCTATTGCTTTAAAAAGTCCATTAATTAAAATGGTGTCAATACCAACTTTGTTACTAGGTAAAGAGCCTAATAAATCCGTCTTTTGTAACATCTCCCTAGAATATTTAAAATAGAGGGGTAGAGGAAACAAAGTAGAAATCGTTGAAAATAGTTCCAATTCATAATTTCCCCAGATATCAATAGTAAAAAAATAGTCATAGAGAAAAGTCAGTTCTTCATCCGTTGCCCTTATTTCTGAAGCAAAAAACACAAGAAGGCTTTTGATACGAATCATTTGTAAAAGATAGCTTGTTTCACCACTTGATCTATACTTTTGAGTCGTCTCTTCATACAAGGAATGGAGAGAATCAATCCCTTCTCTATCATATAGTTCCCAGAGATTTTCTTGAAAAGCCAAAGCCTTTTTCTGAGAAAAACCACGTACCAAGTACATAAATTCATTCAAATCAGAGTGGATGTTATCTAAGGCAGTAATCAATTTCATAGATGATAAGTCTGCTTCTCCACGCTCAAATTTGCTCAGCATGGAATAAGTAAACTCTCCTCCCGTCGCCTCCTGTAGAGATACATTCCGACTCTTTCTCAATTCTTTAAAAACTTCTCCCAGATTTTGCATATTGACTCCCCACAATTCTTAACTCTCTAACTCATAAAAGTAACGGTTGATAGCAACCAATACAGAAAATTTCAAGTATTGACTATAACGACAACTCCTATGAATGATGTACAGATTGCCTAGATCTTTTTATTTATGGCTCAATTTCTTGGTCAAGAAGTCTCCCAAGAATTGGATTGTAAAGATAATCAAAATGATAATGATGGTTGCCAAAATGGTCACATCGTGATTGTAGCGGTTAAATCCATAAGCGATGGCTACGTTACCGATACCACCAGCTCCAACCGCTCCGGCCATAGCTGTTTCACCAACAAGGGAAATCAAGGTCACTGTCGTCACACGGATTAAATCTGGAAGTCCTTCTGATAGGTAAACCCCCACGATGTCCCAGAATGTCGCTCCGCTAGCTTGAGCTGCCTCAATGACACCGCCATCCAGCTCAGCCAATACCACCTGCACCTGACGGGCAAAGAAGGCAAAGACTGCAAAAGATAGCGGTACGATAGCCGCATTTGGACCAATGCTTGTTCCTACGATTAGATGAGAGAAGGGTGACAAGACTGCCAAGAGAATGATAAATGGAACCGCACGGAAAATTGAGGTAATCTTGTCTAAAATCCAGAAGACGACCTTATTTTCCAAAACACCACCTGGCGCTGTCAAGACAAGGAAAAGACCTGCCACTAGCCCCAAGAAACCTCCGATGATGAAAGAAAGAACTGTCATATAAAGAGTTAGATAGATGGCTGTTCCCCAGCCTGCCTGACCAGCCCAGCCCATTTTATAGACATTTGGCAAATAGGTTTGAATCAATGATTCCATCTTACTGTCCTCCCTTCAATACTTTTAGTTGTACGCCTGCTTGACGAATGGCTTCTTGGGCGCCTGCCAACGCTGCTTTTTCACCTGACAAAACCACCACCAATTCTCCAACAGGAGTTCCATCGAGAATTTCGATATTTCCATAAAGGATATTAGCCGTTACTTGATAATGCTTGTACAATTCATTCAAAAGTGGCTCGTCTGTTGAAGCACCTGCATACTTGAGTTGCACCAAAAGGCTGTTTTCAGACAAGTGTTCTACGATTTCTTGCTTCTCGATTTTGACCATGGCTTCGTCAATACCTGTAGCTGTTGAGATAAAGTCTTGGGTCAAAGGTTGTTTAGGGTCTGAGAAGATTTCAAGAACACTACCCTCTTCAATCAAATGCCCATCCTGCATAACTGCCACACGGTTGGCAATGTCTTTGACAATCTGCATTTCATGCGTAATTAAGACAACAGTCAAGCCTAATTTTTGGTTCAAATCTTGCAACAAGGCCAAAATCTGCTTGGTTGTCTTAGGGTCAAGGGCAGAAGTTGACTCATCTGAAATCAAGATTTTTGGATCATTTGCCAAGGCACGCGCAATGGCCACACGCTGTTTTTGCCCTCCAGATAATTGTGAAGGGTAGTTTTCAGCACGGTCTGCCAAGCCAACCAAGTCCAACAACTTGGCTACTTTAGCCTTCTTCTCTTCCTTGCTGAGTCCAGAATGTTTAAGAGCGAAGGCTACATTCTCCTCTGCCGTCTTCTGACTCATCAGGTTAAAATGCTGGAAAATCATCCCGATATCTTGACGTTTACGACGCAACTGCTCTGCCGTCAAAGTCACCTTACCATCAAAAATCACATCGTCGTCAATGGTGATTTTCCCTGCAGATGGTTTTTGCAAGAGGTTAATTACCCGTACAAGGGTTGATTTCCCTGCTCCAGAATATCCAACGATTCCGTAGATATCCCCTTCTTGGATGTGAATGGTCACATCCTTGACCGCTGTGATGGTTCTCTTCTTTTGGTGAAAAGTCACATCGATCTGATCTAACTTGATAATATCTCTACTCATAGCTTCTAATCAGCTCCTCTACTAATTCAATATGGGTGTAATAATCGGCGATTCGCACATTTTCATCTCCACCGTGGTCTCGGCTGTTGGCATTTCCTAGACCGAAGGCCACCATGGGCACCTCTAGGGCATCAAAGACCGTATGCATAGGCCCTGTCCCCGCAGTTGTCGGCAAGACTGAGACACCCTGTGGATAGAATTTCTTGGCCAACTCGATCACATTAAGAATGGCTGTCGCGCTCATATCGCTTCGATAGCTCATCTCTCCCAAGGTATAGTATAATTCTACCTTATCAAAGCCATTTTTGTCTAGCTGTTTCCGAATTTTTTCCAGAACATCATGCGGTTCTAGGCCAGGAACCAAACGAACTTCTAGCTTGGCACTGGCTTCTGCTGGCAAAATCGTTTTGACTCCTTGACCTTGGTAGCCTGACTGAATCCCTTCGATATTAAGGGCTGGCTCGAAAAAGAAACGTTTCAGAAAGGCTGCGCGGTCCTCTTGTAAGAGAGGCAATTCCAAACCATAAATCTGGCTGATTTCCCCTGGATTACGTTGAGCGTAAGTATCTACCAAAGCCAATTCCCTTTCGTTTGGCTCTTGTACTTCTTCGTACAAACCTTCAACCAAGATACGGCCATCTGCAGCGCGAAGAGACTGTAAGGCTTGAAGGAGGTACCAAGGAGCTGATTCCACAACTCCACCATAACTAGAGTGGATATCCACATCGGCACTTTTTACCTTGGCATCAAAGGTCACAATTCCCTTGTTTCCACCAGAAATTTCCAGCTGTTCCAAGGCATTTTTGGTCCCTTGTTCCCAGACCAACAAATCTGCTCCACGGAGTTTATCCGCATGTTTTTCCAGATACTTATCTAGGTCTGTCGAAGCCGATTCCTCCGCTCCCTCCATGATAAAACTGATATTGACAGGCAGGTCATCATGGTGTTGCATGTATTTTCTCAAAGCACTCAAACGAGCTGTGATATGACCCTTGTCGTCATCAACCCCACGCCCATACATGAAGCCATTGCGCACCGAAAGCGTAAAGGGCTCCTCTGTCCAGACCTGATCCCCATCCGCTGGCACAGTGTCATAGTGGTTATAGAAAATCAGGGTCTTGGCATCTGGACGCGAACTCTTGAAATGCGCCATGACAAAGGGCGCTGTATAAGTCTCATCAATCTCCACTTCAGCCCCAACACGCTTGAAAATCTCACCCAGATAGTTGGCAACTTCCTTAAGTCCAACCTGCTGGGCAAAGACCGATTTCTTAGAAATCAAGGTACGCAAAACCTCAAAATAATGCTGGGCTACATGATCTTTTTCAAATTTTTCAATCTGTTCTTGTTCACTAGGAAAAACCATATTCTCTCTACCTTTCTATGAACTACTCTTCCTGACAATCCATGCTCTATACAAAAGCAAGAGGTGGAATTCTCTCTCCCACCTCCCTATTTCTTATTACCAAACTGGTTGATCCAAACCGTCTGATGTTTCTTCGATAACTTTTTTCACTTCATCTGTGTGGTAAGCTGCGATCACTTTCTTGATAGCATCAGCTTTTGGTGATGTTTCCCAATCTTTTTTCGCAACGATGATGTTGTACCATTGTTTTGAATTTTCATCAGCTTGTTCTTTGAAAAGTGCTTTCTTGTAGTCCAATTTTGCTTCTGTAACGAAGGTATTGTTTACAACGGCAGCGTCAACTGATGACAATGAACGAGCTGTTTGGCTAGCGTCCAATTCAGTGATTTTCAAGTTCTTTGGATTTTCTTTGATGTTAGCAACAGTTGCAAGAGCAGTTCCTGAAACGTCCAATTTAATCAAGCCAGCTGATTGAAGCAAGTAAAGAGCGCGGCTTTCGTTTGTAGCATCGTTCGGTACAGCAATTTCTCCGTTTGCTGGGATGTCTTCTACTTTAGTGTACTTGTTGTCACTTCCATTCAAACCTGAGTAAAGGCGGATTGGAGAGATGTAAGTATCTGCAATCGCTACAAGGTCTTTCCCGTTTTCTTTGTTCCAGTTGTTCAAGAAGTTGTAGTGTTGGAAAGCGTTCAAGTCTACTTCACCATCAGCAGTTGCCTTGTTTGGTTGTGAGTAGTCTGTGAACTCTGTAAATTCCAAAGTGATACCGTCTTTTTTAACCAATTCTTGGATTTTGTCCCAACGTTTTTCTTCAGAACCGCTACGGTTAACCGTTGCGATTTTGATAGTTGTTGCATTGTCTGCTTTCTTTTCTGAGTTTCCGCAAGCGACAAGAGCCAAACCTGCGACTGTAGCAAGGGCTGCTACACCAAGCCATTTTTTGATTTTCATGATTCTTTCTCCTTAAAAATAATACCGTACTAGTATCTCACAATTTGTTTGATTTCACAAATTGTTATTAGATAGTCAGATATATAGTTTAAAGCTATATCCCTAAAAACTCAGAAATCACCCATCTTATTCAGAATGGATGATTTCAAGAAATTATTTAATATCAGCTTCTGCTGGTAGATAAGTGTCTCCGAAGAATTGTTTAGACAGTTTTTCAAGAGTTCCGTCTTTGTAGAGTTCTTGGATGCGTTTGTCTACAAATGATTTCAACTCATCTTGACCTTGAGCAAGAAGTGGGTAAACGTACGGTTGTTGGTCGCTTGGAAGTTCGATAACTTTCAAGTTGTCCAAACCTTGGTTCTTGATAACTGTTTCAACACCGATTTTATCAAAAATTTTATAGTCAAATTGTCCATCACTCAAACGTCCCATAATTTGTTGGAAATCTGCCTTAGTATAGTTCAGAATAGTTGGGTTATCTGCGTGTTGTTTGTTATATTCTTCCAACTGCTTAGCTGATGTAGTGGCTTGAACGACTTCCGTCGATTTTCCACCGATATCAGCGAGAGACTTGATACTAGAGTCGTCTTTCTTCACTACAAGGACATTAGGGTTTTGGGCAATTGGTGCGGCATAAAGGTATTTTTCCGCACGTTCTTTAGTGTAGCTTAGATTGTTGACAGCCATATTGTAACGGTCAGCGTCAAGACCAGCAAAGACACCCGACCATTCTGTCTTTTCAAACTTGACATCATACTTGTCAGAATCTTTAAAGATAGCGCGAACGACTTCAATCTCGTAACCAGTCAATTCGCCATTTTCTTCATAAATAAATGGTTTTGGCGAGCCATTGGTTGCAACGATGATTTCTTTCTTGCTAGCTACTTCTCCTTCTTTCTTAGCACCACCTGAGCAAGCCGCAAGCACACCTGCAGCAACAAGCCCTAGGGCAGCAAGAGATGAGTATTTAACGATTTTTTTCATGTCATTTCCTCCAAAATAGAATACCTTATAATCTTAACAGAAAAAGACCATTTGCGCCATTATATGATATCTATCTCTGTGATAGGTTTTCTTTATGGCTGATTTAAAAGACCAAACGCAAGACGGCAATCAAGACCACTCCAAAGAGAACTGTTCCGACTAGATTGCGATAACGAAAGGCTACCCAAGCTGTTGGAAAGACGGCTAAGAAATCCAGCCATTTGATTTGAGGAAGGCTCCCAACCTTACCTGTTACTACGCTTGAAAGAATCAAGGCAAAGATAATAGAAACGGGCAAGAACTTCAAAAAACGCTCAACGATTGCAGGCAAACCCTTATACTTGACCAAGATGAAGGGAATCATACGGGGAATCCAGGTCACCAAGCCAGAGAAAATAACTGCTAATAAAAGATACTTACTGACCATCTAAAACCACCCCCATTGTACAACCAAGTAGCGTCGCAAACAGAACAGCTAGCGACTGAGACACCACTGTCAAGAGCAAAAAGAAGGACACCGCAACAACTGCTAGGATAATCAGTAGATTGCGGACAGGAATCCGTCTTTGCATAATCTGGAATTGCGAAGCAAAAATTCCAATGAACATCCCAACCAAGGCAAAATCCAAGCCAAAGATTTCTGGATTTGGCAGCAGGCCACCCAGAGCCGTTCCGACTACTGTTCCCACAAACCAAGCCACATAGCTGTTAAGATTATTTCCGTGCATCCACATAGGATTGACCTTGTCTGTATGGGCCAATTCACCCATCAAAACGCCATAAGTCTCATCCGTCAAGAGACTAGACATACCAATATTTTGCCAGAGGCTGGTATGACGGAAATAAGTCGATGCGTGTAAACTCAACAAAAAGAGACGCAAATTGATCAAAAAAACCGTCATGGCAATAGCCGCCACAGGTGCTTGAACCGCAATCAGTGCCAGCATGGCAAACTGGGCACTCCCAGCATAAACAAAGAGGCTCATCAAGCCCATCTCAATAGGTGTCACATAGGGCGCACCGATAATTCCACAGGCCAGCCCGATACTGACATAACCAAGGGCCGTTGGCATGGCTGCCTGCGCCCCCTCCCAAAATCCTTTTTCTTTCATCTTTCTCCTCATATCGTCTTAATAAATGGGCTGAATCAGTTCCAGCCACAGCATGGACTATTATAACACATTCAGGAAAGAGAAAAAAGTCTGCTGATTGTAATCAGACAGACTCCATTTTATTCTTATTTAATCTTGAAGAATTGAACAATTGCCACAATACCTTGATAAATAAAGACAAAGGCAATGGTGTAACTAATATAGAGACCGGTCATCAATGGGTGTCCCATCATGATTAAACCTGCTACGATTCCTAAAATCCCCATCCAAACTAGAGGGGTACCTACCGATTTATCCGTCTTACGAACCTTGAAACCAACGATAGTTTTTGTAATACCATTTGTCAAGGCCCATAAAGAAATGATAAATGGTACAAATGTTACCATTTCAATAAAGCTACCTGAGAACAAGGTAAGAGCGAGGATGAGGGTAACAATTCCTCCAAATAAATTCCAGCCATGCTTTTCTTCTGATTTGAAGTATTGTACAATCTCAGAAATCCCTTGAACTGCAAATACAAGTGCAAACCAGAAAGTCATGGAAGCCAAGCTAATAAGAGGATGTGCAAACATATTAAAACCTACAAAAACTGCAAAAATACCCGCAATTAGTAACAACCATTTCCAAATTTTCGACATTATTTTTCTCCTTTTTTAGAGGAATCTTCCTCTAGTATTCCATAAATCATCATATCCAAAACCTGTGATAATTGATGTTCATATCCTGAAACCAAGTTAGATAGAGGTCTGATTTCCCTGAAAAATTATGATACAAAACTCCTTTGGCAATACCATCCACTTTACAAAGTTCATTGATGACAAAACCTTGATAGCCTTTTGTAGCAAATTCAAACAAAGCAGCGGTAATGATTTTCTCTCTTCGTAGTCTTGTTTTTTCTTCTTTTCTCATGTATTTACCTCTACATTTTTTAATTATAAACCGATTGGTCTAAAATGTCAAGCAACTTTCTCAAAAATTTAACAGTCTGCTGATTGTAGCCATCATAAACAGACTGGAATCCAGTCTCAAACATATAATATACACATTCTTCGCTAAATGTTTTCACGGATATTCAAGAGTATGATAAAGGCAGCTAGAAGAAATAGCAATAAAACAAAGCTAACTGCCAGAGTTCCAAAGCTAGTAGCAATGGTTACCAAAGCTATTGTAAATAAGCTAGGTAAAACAACTGTAATGGCGCCGATAGAGGATTGAACTGCTCCCATTGACTCCTCAGGTATTTGTTTAAAAATGAGTTCCTGTAATCGAGGAGAGAGGATACCTGCGAAAAAGGCATCCAAGGCACTAAAGATAAGAATCCAGTCAAAACGAACTGCCACAAAGCCAACTAAAAGGAGTAATTGGATAATAAGCGAGGCATATAGGGCTAGTTTTATGGAGATTGTATTCTTCAGATAGCCACTCACAAGGCTTCCGACAATAAGGGCTGACAATTCAAGGGTGGATAACAAGGCAAGAGATTGACCTGTTTGTAAATTCAAAAAGGGCTGATTCCTCAAAAACAGAGTAGAAACAGGAACTGTAACATTTATCACTGCTTGACTAATAGAGATAATAAACAAAACCAAGAGCACCTTATTCATATTCCATATCAATTTTGATGATTGGAGCAGATGCTGGCAAAAGGATTTTACAGAGAGTCCTTCTTGATAGCTAATCGTTTTTTCTACTTTCAAGAGGTCTGTTTTTATGAAAAGAATACCTAAAAATGCGATTAAAAAGGTCAGAGCATTCAGTAAGGAAATAGACTGGATAGATAGAATACCTAGTAAGACTCCTCCTAGAATATTACTGATTGTTTTCACTAAACTAACAGTTGACTGTTTAAATCCAATAGCTTCTGCCAGATGGTCTTGCCCAATAATTCTAATGAAAATCGGAGTGAGCATGGCGCCTGAAAAATAACTCAATGTGTCAGATAAGAGGTTAATCAGACAAATAAATGCTACTAATAACAAGGAAAAGGACTGCCCTGAAAGTGATAAAGAAACGATAGAGTAAAGCAAAAATTTTGCAAAACTAATCATTGTATATTTTAGGACACGATGATGTTGAAAATCCGCCAAAACTCCCAGAAAGATTTGCAGAACTTGAGGAAGGGTTTCTGAAATCGTGATCAGTAAAATCGCCAAAGGGGCAAAAGATGCATCTGCCACATAATTCAAAAAGGCCAGATAAAAAATCGTATCCCCAACCGTTGAAATCCACTGGTTGATGGTTAATTGCCTAAAATCTCTATTTTGAAGAAATACTTTCATCACAACTCCTTTTTGAATTCAAATGGGAATCTTTCCCCAAGGATAGACCACGATACTACTAACAACCAAAATTACAGTAACATCAAAAGCTGACCAATGCCATTGTAGACTATATGCAATCCAATAGGCCAATAAATAGACTTTGTCACTCTAAACAAGACTGCAAATATGAGACCACCACCCATATATACAAAAAAGTCTGTTAAGACCCAACCATGGCCACTAATGTGTAAGATTCCAAATAATATAGCTGAGCCAAGCACATCTAGTCCCCACTTCTTTCCTTTTTCCAGAGCTGTCATCACTAATCCACGATAAATCATCTCTTCAAAAATGGGACCTGCAATCACAGGATAGAAAAAATACATCAAAAATGCTGTAGCTCCTGTAAAAGTAGGAACATCCAGTTGATAAGAAATTGCATTTTTGGTAGGCGGAAAAAGAAAAAAGGTGACGAAATTCCAAACAACAAAAGCAAGAAGAGCTAGGAAGGAATAGAAAAGATAGGAACCTTTAAATTTTCTACTGTTAATTTTCTGCCATTTCCCTGACCAAACCATAACAATAAAAGCAAGCAGAACCACAAGAAAATTTAACAGCATATCCGACAAATAATAGGCAAAGTCGGATAAACCAGCAGCAAGATCGCTATGTAAAAGCAAACGAATGAAGAACTGGTCAGCAACAACTAGTAGAATAGCTATAATAAAGTAGTAGCGTGAGATTATCTTTTTCATCCTATTTTCTCCTATATTACGAAATAATTATAGTATAACACGGAAATCACCACATTTTAGTAAATCGCATATTTGATATTTTTTCTTATAGAAATTTCAGATTTGCGATTGTTTACTACTCAATAAGCTCTTTGTATTGCTGAAAACGCAATTCGAAGAGGGCTATCAATTGTGGATTTTCTAATACTTGCAGAGATTGGATAAAGTGTTCAATCTCTTTTTGATTGTTTCCTTTGGTTTGAAGGAAAATACTCATTTTCTTTAAAAATTGCCACAATACTTTTTCAAAAACATCGTATGGACGAAGCATACTCTCCAGCTCAGCTTCAAAGATTGGGATGTAAGAGAAAAGTTTGCGCTCCATGAGCTCTGATATAATATTCAGAAAGCCACTTTTCATATACAGTCTATTATGTACCAACTCTTTAAATTCCTTAGATTTCTCAAGTAAAGTGGTTGATAAAAATATCAAATCTTGATTGCTCAAGAAAGGCATGGTATTACAGAATATATAGAGTTCAAACCAGGTCCAAGACTCAATAGCGTAGAGGTAGGTAGTTAAAAACTCGCTATCCTCCTCTGCTAGCGGATAGCTTTTATCTAAGGAATGGATAGCATCTTTAATCACAATGGCATTCAAACGACGATAGGTCTCTGCCATCTGTTCTCGCTCGACTTCCTCCAACAGTTGCTCTAAGCCAGCTATATCTTGGTGGGCAAACCGATCCACAACCTTTCTACCAATTCGCATATGTGGAGATTCTTGATAATTGTTGAGCTTATGACCAAACTCATCAAAATTCATATTGATTCCTTGGATGGCTAAGATCAACTTGTCTGCAGATAGCATAGACTGTCCTAGTTCAAACTTAGACAACTGAGAGGCTGTTAGTCCAGCACAAGCCACATCTGACTGTTTTAGCTTTCTAGCCAAGCGCAATTCCTTGTAAAATTCTCCCAATTCCATTCTCTCAATCATCTTACCACCTCCTATTCTTTATATATTATATCATTATTTTTATCATTTTGTCAAAATATTCTGACACTTCAGTGAGTGAAAAAGCCAGCCTCAAGCTGACTCTTTATTCTATCGTATCAAAAGCGAGACTTGGTTTGGCATTGAGGTCCAAGTTTGCAAAGTTTTCTTTGTTCCACTCACTGACGCTGGCATAGGCAATCATTCCTGCATTGTCTCCGCAGAGGCGCAGAGGTGGAATGATGACATTGACATCTGTAATTTCAGTTGCTAGGCGTTCTCTGAGACCTTTATTGGCTGCCACACCACCTGCCACGACAAGAGTTTTAACAGGGTATTTCTCCAAAGCCTTCTTAGTTTTTGCCATGAGAATATCCAGTACAGCTGCTTGGAAGGAAGCACACAAGTCCTCTGTTGACAAGCTCTCTCCCTTTTGCTCGGCATTGTGGTGAAGATTAATAAAGGCAGATTTCAAACCTGAGAATGAAAACTCCAGATTATCTTCCTTAATCATGGCACGTGGGAAATCATAAATATCCTGCCCCTGATGAGCCAGCTCGTCAATCTCACGACCTGCTGGATAGGTCAAGCCCATGACGCGACCGACCTTATCATATGCCTCACCAACCGCATCATCACGGGTTTCCCCAACAATCTTGTAATCACCAGCCTCAGAAACATAGACCAACTCTGTATGTCCACCACTTACTAAAAGCGCTAACAAGGGGAACTCCAAAGGCTCGACGCTCTGAGCTGCCATGAGGTGGCCAGCCATGTGGTTAACGGGAATCAGCGGAAGCCCATGAGCCCAAGCAAAGGCCTTTGCAGCTGACAAACCAACTAGTAAGGCTCCAACCAAGCCCGGTCCATAGGTAACCGCAACAGCTGTCACATCGTTTTCGGTAATTCCTGCTTCTGCTAGTGCCTCCTCGATGCAGGCTGTAATAACCTCGACATGGTGACGACTAGCTACTTCTGGCACTACGCCCCCAAAACGTTTGTGACTCTCAATTTGACTAGCAATGACATTGGACAAGAGCTCATCATCATTTTTCAAAACGGCGACACTGGTCTCGTCACAGGATGTCTCAAATGCTAAAATATATCTATCCTTCATCTATTTCTCTCTTCATGATGATGGCATCCTCGACTGGGTCATGGTAGTAGGCCTTTCGCTCAGCGATGACCGCCATCTTTTCTTTCTTGTAAAATGCTTGCGCTCGTTGATTTGACTTTCTGACTTCGAGGAAAATCTCCTTGTCTGCCGGCAATTGAGCAAACAAGGCTGACGCAATTCCCTGACCCTGATAGGTTTGTTTGACAGCGATTTGCAGGACTTCTGCCTCAAAGATATTTTCCTGCACAGCTAGAAATCCAATCACTTCTGCCCCATCATAAGCCAGAGCATACCAAGTCTGGTCTTGAGCCAGGTCTGCTTGGATTTGCTCCAGCGTCCAAGGGCTGACTGGATAAACAGCTATCATAACAGCGTAGATGGCTTGAGCCAAGTCAGGCTGTCTTTGGATTCGTTTGATGTCTATCATAGTCGTTTAATGTAGGACTCACCAGACTCGGTGTGGTTCTTGAGCCAGTTTTCCTCAGCCTCAACATGTTTGAGGTAATTCGGCACAAAGTCATGCAAGGAGTCTGCTTCCTTGTCCCAAGCCAAAAGAGCAAGATTGGCTGCATTAGGCAAGGTTTCTTTGTAATTAGTCCTTGGCAAGTGTTCTTGAATCTGCTCAACAAAGGGGCCAACTTCTCCGACAAAGGTTACTTGACTAGCACCCTTGATTAGCTCAATCACTCGCTCAAAGGGCAGGTGTGCTTCTGGCATGACAGGTTTAGCATTTTCATAAAATCCTGCATAAACATTGTTGCGACGTGCATCCATCAAAGGGACGAACAAGCCTTCTTGTTGGTATGGTACCAGAGCCAAGAGGCTAGACATACCAACTAACTCAATGTTCAGAGTGTGAGCTAAGGTTTTGGCAGTCGCTACCGCAATTCGCAAACCTGTGTAGCTACCTGGCCCTTCCGCCACCACGATTCGATCCAAGTCTTTGGGTGTCCAATCCAAACTTGCCATCAAAAAATCGATGGCAGGCATAAGGGTAATACTGTGATTTTTCTTGATATTAATCGTCGTCTCGGCAAGAATCTGCTTGTCCTCTAAAATAGCGAGAGAAAGAGCCTTACTGGACGTATCAAAAGCTAATACTTTCATAACACATTCCTATCTTTTTGTCTGCTTACTATTATACTACAAAAGCTGGCACATGGGAATTTTCTTTATCCCCAAACAGGAATACCTAGACTTAAACAAAAAATAATTCGCAAATAAATTTCAAAAAAATGTTCACTTTTCCTTTTCTTTTCCGAATATAAAAGTGAACAAGAAAAAAGGAGGAAAGTTCAATGACAAATTTTGACGTTCTTGACAATCAATTTTTATCCTTATCTGAAAATGAATTATCAGATATTGATGGCGGTCTCGCTCCCTTGGTTATCTTTGGAGTGGCAGTATCTTGGAAAGCTATTGCAGGTGGAACAGCACTTATAGGTTCTGGTTTGGCAGCTGGTTATTTTTTAGGAGGAGATTAATATGATGAAAGATTTGAACAACTATTGTGAAATTTCTAATAAGGAATTGCAAGAAATAAAGGGTGGTTTTGGTGTAGGTGTTGGTATCGCTTTATTTATGGCAGGTTATACCATTGGAAAAGACCTTCGTAAAAAGTTTGGTAAGTCATGCTAGATAAAAAACACATTTTTAGAAGGATAAATTTTATTATCTTTATCTCTTATAGTTTGCTCAGCATTCTCAATGATTTAAACATTACTACTATCCCTTTACCAATCGATTTATCTGTTTGTATTGTTTTGTTTTTAGTCTTCAACTCTATTTTTGAGCAGAAGAATCATTAATATAAAACTAATAAGCTCTGAAAATTCCATTGTCATGTCATTTTAGAAAAATGCAAAGACCACCTCATCTTGATAGATGGGGTGGAATTTTCTTTATCCCCAAACAAAAATGCCCCAGCATGAGCAGGGCATCTAAGCATTTAATCCAAAGTAAAATACAAACCAAACGACATAGGTTACGAGGAGGAGAAAAAGCGAGTAGAGAGTCACAAAGGTAATTTTCCACAAGAACTTGGTTTGTCGTCGTTCCAGTTTGGCAAATAGAAGATTCCCCGCATAAACGCAAGCAACAAAAACAATAAAAGCTACCAAGCGAGCTCCGATAGCAAAAGCAAATAAGTTATACATAGGGCAACCTCCTTTACTTAAAATCTATAGTGAATTAAGACAAACGATAAATTCCACTTCCATTTTCAAAATAACATATTTTCTTTATTTTTGCAAACGATTACCAAAGAAATCGTCCTGTGACTTTCTCGTTTCCGTCTTTTACTAATTTTTCATTTTGTGGTATAATTGAAATAATTGTAACGAATCAAGGTCAATCTAGACACAAAATGGAATGAAATCAAGCAAATCTATGCTAAAAGTTTGGAATAAGCTGACCTGTAAAATAGAAAGGAACTATATGATTTACAAAGTTTTTTATCAAGAAACAAAAGAACGTAGCCCACGTCGTGAAACAACACGCGCACTATACCTAGACATCGATGCTAACTCAGAACTTGAGGGCCGTATCGCTGCTCGCCAACTTGTCGAAGAAAATCGCCCAGAGTACAATATCGAGTATATCGAACTCTTGTCTGACAAATTGCTAGATTACGAAAAAGAAACTGGCGCCTTCGAAATTACGGAGTTCTAATATGGCCTACACTCTTAAACCTGAAGAAGTCGGCGTTTTTGCCATCGGTGGTCTGGGAGAAATCGGGAAAAACACATACGGAATTGAATACCAAGACGAGATTATCATCGTCGATGCTGGGATTAAATTCCCAGAAGATGACTTGCTTGGTATCGACTATGTTATCCCTGACTACTCTTACATAGTCGACAATATCGACCGCGTCAAGGCTGTTTTGATTACCCACGGACACGAGGACCACATCGGTGGGATTCCTTTCCTACTCAAGCAAGCAAATGTCCCTATCTATGCTGGACCGCTTGCCTTGGCTTTGATCCGTGGAAAACTCGAAGAACACGGCCTCTTGCGCAACGCCAAACTTTACGAAATCAACCACAATACTGAGTTGACCTTTAAAAATCTCAAGGCAACTTTCTTTAGAACGACTCACTCTATTCCAGAACCTTTGGGGATTGTCATTCATACTCCTCAAGGGAAAATTGTCTGTACGGGTGACTTCAAGTTTGACTTAACACCAGTTGGTGAACCAGCAGATTTGCACCGTATGGCAGCTCTTGGTGAAGACGGTGTACTCTGTCTCCTGTCTGACTCGACAAATGCAGAAATTCCAACCTTTACCAACTCTGAAAAAGTCGTTGGCCAGTCCATCATGAAGATTATCCAAGGCATAGAGGGACGTATCATCTTTGCATCCTTTGCCTCAAATATCTTCCGTCTCCAACAAGCAACAGAAGCCGCTGTTAAGACTGGACGCAAGATTGCGGTCTTTGGTCGTTCTATGGAAAAGGCCATTGTCAACGGAATCGACCTTGGCTACATCAAAGCTCCTAAGGGAACCTTTATCGAGCCAAATGAAATAAAAGACTACCCTGCAGGCGAGGTTCTCATCCTCTGTACAGGTAGTCAGGGCGAGCCAATGGCAGCCCTCTCTCGTATCGCCAACGGAACCCACCGTCAGGTACAACTCCAACCCGGTGATACGGTTATCTTCTCTTCTAGCCCAATCCCTGGAAACACTACTAGCGTCAACAAGCTGATTAACATCATTTCAGAAGCTGGTGTCGAAGTTATCCACGGTAAGGTTAACAATATCCATACATCTGGACACGGTGGCCAACAAGAGCAAAAACTTATGCTCCGCTTGATTAAGCCAAAATACTTCATGCCTGTTCACGGTGAATACCGCATGCAAAAAGTCCATGCTGGACTTGCGGTGGATACTGGTGTTGAGAAGGACAATATCTTTATCATGAGCAATGGTGATGTGCTTGCCCTTACTGCTAACTCAGCTCGTATTGCAGGTCATTTCAACGCCCAAGACATCTATGTCGATGGAAATCGTATCGGTGAAATCGGCGCAGCTGTCCTCAAAGATCGTCGTGATCTATCTGAAGACGGTGTCGTTCTGGCAGTCGCAACTGTTGACTTCAAATCGCAGATGATTCTATCTGGTCCAGACATCCTCAGTCGAGGCTTTGTCTACATGAGAGAGTCTGGCGACTTGATTCGCCAAAGCCAACGCATCCTCTTCAATGCCATTCGTATCGCACTGAAAAATAAGGATGCTAGCGTTCAATCTGTCAATGGTGCCATTGTCAACGCTATTCGCCCCTTCCTTTATGAAAATACAGAACGTGAACCAATCATCATCCCGATGATCCTTACACCAGATGAAGAATAAGTAAACAAAACAGCCCCGTCTTCGGAGCTGTTTTTTCTATGCTTTCTTTTGAGATTAAAACTCAATAAAAATCGAAATCAGACTAGAAGGCTAGGCGAAAGCATAACTTGAGTTAGGTGAGCCGAAGCCGACGACGTATCATTTTGATTTTTGAAGAGTTTTAGAAATACTACGATTTTTACCTTCCAAATACACCATCAAAATAGAAATATCTGCTGGGTTTACTCCCGAAATACGGCTGGCTTGGCCGATGGTTTCTGGATTGATGAGTTTGAACTTCTGACGGGCTTCTGTTGCGATAGAGTCAATGTCATCCCAATCGATATTGGCTGGAATGCGTTTTTCTTCCATGCGTTTCATCTTGGCAACCTGGTCCATGGCTTTGGAAATATAGCCTTCGTACTTGATTTCTGTTTCAATCAATTCGATAATCTTGTCATCCAAGTCCTCGGCAGCTGGTCCGATGAAAGCCACCACATCTTGATAAGAAACTTCTGGACGGCGAAGGAATTCCTTAGCTGTCACGGCATCTGTCAATGGCTTGAAGCCCATCTCCTCAACCTTGGCATTGGTTTCCTTGACTGGCTTGAGTTTGATGCTGTCTAGGCGCTTCATCTCATTGTCAAATTGATTTTTCTTGATTGCAAAGCGAGCCCAACGTTCATCATCCACAAGGCCAATCTCACGTCCCATCTCAGTCAAACGCATATCAGCATTGTCATGACGGAGAATGAGACGGTATTCAGCACGACTGGTCAAGAGACGGTAGGGTTCAATGGTTCCCTTGGTCACCAAGTCATCAATCATGACCCCGATATAACCGTCACTGCGCTTCAAAATCAACTCAGGCTTGCCTTGGACTTTCAAAGCCGCATTGATACCCGCGATAATCCCTTGGCCTGCTGCCTCTTCATAACCTGACGTCCCATTTGTCTGACCAGCAGTGAAAAGTCCTGAGATTTTCTTGGTTTCCAGTGTCGCACGCAACTGATGAGGCAAGACCATATCATACTCAATGGCATAACCTGTTCGCATCATCTCTGCATTTTCCAAACCTTTGATGGAATGAACCAAGTCACGCTGGACATCCTCAGGCAGACTGGTTGAAAGTCCTTGAACATAGACTTCCTCAGTATTGCGTCCCTCTGGCTCAAGGAATAGTTGGTGGCGTTCCTTGTCCGCAAAGCGCACAATCTTGTCCTCAATCGATGGGCAGTAACGAGGTCCCACTCCCTTGACTACACCTGTAAACATAGGCGCACGGTGGAGGTTATTTTGGATAATTTCATGACTGGTACCATTGGTATAGGTCAACCAGCATGGCACTTGGTCTTTGACATAATCCTCATCTCGTGAAGTGTATGAGAAATGATTAGGCGCTTCGTCTCCTGGCTGAATTTCGGTCACATCATAATTGATAGAAGAAGCCTTGACACGTGGAGGCGTTCCTGTCTTGAAACGACCAATTTCGAGTCCTAATTCCTTAAGGTTATCAGCAAGGTTAATAGAAGCCAAGCTGTGGTTAGGACCTGATGAATACTTAAGGTCTCCAATGATAATTTCCCCACGTAGAGCCGTCCCTGTCGTCACGATAACAGCCTTAGCAGCATACTCTTGATGGGTAGCTGTACGGACACCGACAACCTTGCCATCTTCGACCAAAATCTCATCAATCATGGTCTGACGAAGGGTCAGATTTTCTTGGTTTTCAACTGTCTTGCGCATTTCCTTAGAGTAAAGTTCCTTGTCAGCCTGCGCACGAAGGGCACGGACAGCTGGCCCCTTCCCTGTGTTGAGCATCTTCATCTGGATGTAAGTCTTATCAATGGTTTTGGCCATTTCACCACCGAGGGCATCGACCTCACGTACGACAATCCCCTTGGCAGAACCTCCGATAGAGGGATTACAAGGCATGAAAGCCAGCATTTCAATGTTGATAGTCGCAAGCAAGACCTTACAACCCATACGGCTGGCTGCTAGGGATGCTTCTACCCCAGCGTGTCCCGCACCAATTACAATAATATCGTATTCTTCAGTAAAATTATATGTCATTTCTTAACCTTTCAAAAATTTCTCTCAAATAAGGAACTAACTTCTCCTCCTCTAGAGCTTGAGCCATAGTAACCCATTTAAAGTGCGTATGCTCTTCAGGATCTAATCTGATAATTGGCTTCTCCCCAACCCACTCTGCTTTATAAACTAAGCGAGTAAAGACAGTATCCTTAGAGGCATCAAGTTGACTATCTTCGTGAAGAAGTTTGAGCGAACTGCTATCTAGCCTAACTCCCGCTTCTTCAACACATTCTCTAAGAGCTCCGTCTCGCGGAAGTTCACCCTTTTCAACCCCGCCACCAGGAATATCCCAGTAAGTTGGATAAACGTTGGGTTGTCCTCTTTTAATTTCCGAACGCTGAATGAGCAAATAATCATCACCACTATGAACAAGTACATGGGCAATAAGCTTAACCATCCTTTTCTCTCCTATTCCTCAAGATGGATGTGTCTTAGTTGGCCGTCCCAATCTGGCAGGGCTGTTTTTAAAAAGGCTGGAACTAGATTGATACCCTCAAGCTTGTCTATGTCAATCCATTCACAGGGCTGCCTTTTCTCATCTTCCTGCATGGTCAATGGGGCATCCTCAAGCAAATCCACCAGATAATGAAACTCGATGCTGTGCCAATAGACACCATCTTCTTCAAAACGATTTTCAACTACGAAAGCTAGTTGCCCAGCTTGAGCTCGGACACCTAATTCTTCCCTCACTTCACGGACTACCGCGTCTTCCGTGCTTTCATTGACTTGAATCGCACCGCCAATAGTATAATACTTGCCCTTATCTTTTGTGACTAGGAGCTTGCGATTTTGGAGAATCAAGGCTGTCGCCCGAACGCCAAAAACCGTAGCTCCCACTTTTGTACGAAAGTCTTGTTGAGTCATTTTTGTCCTTTCCTCTAAACGACACAAAAACAGTCAAAACTCCAAAGAAGTGCAGGACAAAAAAGCCTGCAACATCCATGAGCTTTGACCATCATTTCTATTGCTTTTATTATTGTAGCAAATTGAGAAAATTTGTCAATCTAAATGTACTGACAAACTTGTCCATCGCGGTAAGCATTGTCAATCAAACCACCACCTAGACACTCTTCGCCATCGTAAAAGACAACTGCCTGTCCTGGTGTAATCGCACGTTGCGGTTCTGCAAAGATAACCTCTGCCTTATCTCCTTTGACATGTACTGTCACCTTAGAATCAGGCTGACGGTAGCGGAATTTAGCCGTACATTCCAGCGTAAACTCTTCTGGCATGTCACGAGTAAAGTGGACTTGGCTAGCCTCAAGGCTTGTTGACATGAGCGAGTCATGGTAGAAACCTTGGCCGACATAGAGGATATTCTTGCTTAGATCTTTTCCGACAACGAACCAAGGAGCATTGTCACCGCCGTGTTGCCCACCGATACCGAGACCACCACGCTGACCAATCGTATAGTACATAAGGCCTGCATGCTCGCCCATATCGCGGCCATCCACAGTCATCATGCGACCAGGCTGAGCTGGTAGGTAGTTGCTGAGAAAGTTTTTAAAATTCTTTTCTCCGATAAAGCAAATCCCTGTTGAGTCTTTCTTCTTAGCAGTCGCAAGACCTGCTTCTTCTGCTAGTTTTCGTACTTCAGGCTTTTCCAAATGTCCTAAAGGAAACATGGTTTTTTGGAGCTGTTCTTGAGAAAGTTGACTGAGGAAATAGGTCTGGTCCTTGCCATTGTCCACGCCACGAAGCATGTGAACTGTACCATCCTCATCACGCGCCACTCGGGCATAATGCCCAGTCGCTACATAATCTGCCCCCAAGGTCATGGCATAGTCCAAAAAAGCCTTGAACTTGATTTCCTTGTTGCACATAACATCTGGATTTGGCGTGCGCCCTGCACGGTATTCCGCTAGGAAATACTCAAAAACGCGGTCCCAGTACTCTTTTTCAAAATTGACAGAGTAGTAAGGAATGCCAATCTGGTCTGCCACCGCAGCCACATCCTTGTAATCTTCGGTCGCCGTACAGACGCCGTTTTCATCTGTGTCATCCCAGTTCTTCATAAAGATACCGATCACATCGTAGCCCTGCTCTTTAATCAAGAGAGCCGTCACCGACGAATCAACACCACCACTCATCCCCACAACAACACGTGTTTTAGAGTTATCACTCATGGTAAGTCTCCCATCTATTCGTTTATTCACGATTGAAGGTCGTGTGTGCTTCACGATTGAAGGTCGCTTGAGCAGTATTCATTATAACATGCTTGGTTGGAGAAGACAAGAAAGAGGCTGATAATCTACCAACCTCTTATTCTGAACCTATCAATCTAGCACTTTCTACCTTCATTCGCTTTCTTAGCAACTGCTATCTGGTATTTCACTTGGCCAAATCCTGTACCTCCCAAGGAATTTCGTCTTTGAACAGCAGTTTTAGGTTGCAAGTAGACATAGATATCCTCGGCAATGAGGGAATGATAGGTTTGCAATTCCTCCAAAGTCCAATCTTGAATATTTTTAGCAGACTTGATAGAGTCTAGCACTAATCTTCCCACAACCTCATGAGCTTCTCTAAATGGCAAGCCTTTCCCTGCCAAATAATCTGCCAACTCAGTTGCATTTGAAAAATCCTTCTCTGTAGACTCTTGCATTTTTTCCTTGTTTACCTGCAAGCTAGATAACATACCTGCCAACACATCGAGGGAATTTAAAATCGTTTCGACCGTATCAAACATTCCTTCCTTATCCTCTTGCAAATCCTTATTATAAGCTAAAGGCAAGGACTTCATGACTGTCAATAGCCCAAACAGATTCCCATAAACTCTGCCAGTCTTTCCTCGAATCAACTCAGCCATATCTGGATTTTTCTTTTGAGGCATAATAGAGGAACCTGTTGTAAACGTATCTGACAAGGTAATGAATTGATACTCAAAACTACACCAATTGATCATTTCTTCGCAAAAACGGCTCATATGCATCATGAGTATGCTGGCATTGGATAGAAATTCTAAGATAAAATCGCGGTCACTAACAGCATCCAAAGAATTTGTATAGGGTTGCTTAAACTCCAGCAAATCGCTAGACAATTGGCGATCAATGGGGAAAGTCGTTCCTGCCAAAGCTGTCGCACCTAGAGGGCATAGGTCTGTATGCTTCTGGTTAAATTCAAAACGTTCACTGTCTCTTTGAAACATATTGTAGTAAGCCATCAGGTGATGGGCAAAACTAATAGGCTGAGCATGTTGCAGATGTGTATAGCCCGGCATGATCGTCTCCACATGATTTTCCGCCAAGTCTAATAAAACACCCTTGAGATGAGCCAGTTTATCTAGGACATAGCCTAGTTGCTCCTTGAGATACAAGTGCATATCTGTCGCAACTTGGTCATTTCGAGAACGAGCTGTATGTAGTTTCCCTGCAAGGGGACCAATTTTTTCTGTCAGCAACACTTCCATATTCATATGAATATCTTCGTTTGTGATATCAAAGTCAAGTTGACCTGCCTCTAGCTCTTCTAAAAGCTCTTTCAAGCCTGCTTGGATCTTTTCTGACTCCTCCAAACTCAAAATGCCCGTCTGACCCAACATCTGAACGTGGGCTAAGGAACCAATCACATCAAATTTAGCTAATTTCTGGTCAAAAGATATACTCGCACCAAAGCGCTCTACCCAGTCTTCGACAGTCCCTTCAAAGCGACCACCCCACAATTTTGTATTCTTAGCCATATCACATCCACCTCTCTAGTCAATCGCCCTATTTGGCGCTTTTTTGAACCTCAGAATGAACCTTGGTTGGAAGTCCCCATAACTTAATAAAGCCAACAGCCGCATCTTGGTCAAAGGTATCTGCACTAGTATACGTCGCCAAATTTTCATCGTAAAGTGAATTTGGTGATTTCCGAGCCACGACCTGAGCGCTCCCCTTATACAGTTTGACTTTTGCAGTCCCATTGACAACTTTTTGAGTCTCTTTAATATAAGCAATCAAGGCTTGTGTAGCTGGACTAAACCACAAAGCATTATAAATGAGATTCGATAATTCATTTTCTATGATTGGTTTAAAATGAGCCACTTCTCTCACAAGCGTCAAATCCTCAATTTCCTTATGAGCTGTCAGCAGGGTCACTGCCCCTGGGCACTCATAGATTTCTCTTGATTTAATCCCCACCAAGCGATTTTCCACGTGGTCAATCCGTCCGACCCCATGTTTTCCAGCTATTTCGTTGAGTTTTTGAATCAAATCTGCCAATTTTAGCCCTTCTCCATTGAGGGAAACTGGAACACCTTCACCAAACTCAATCTCAATGTATTCTGGCGTGTCTGGAGCTTCCTCTGGAGAAGATGTGATACCAAAGGCTTCTTCTGGAGCCTGATTCCATGGATTTTCTAAAATACCACACTCATTGGCACGTCCCCAAAGATTTTGATCGACAGAGTAAGGATTGTCAAGGTCAGCAGGAACAGGCACCCCATTTTCCTTAGCATAATGAATTTCTTCCTCCCGAGACCATTTCCATTCACGAACTGGCGCAATCACTTTTAAATTGGGATCCAAGGCTGCAATGGATACTTCAAAACGTACTTGGTCATTCCCCTTGCCTGTACAACCATGAGCAATTGTAGTCGCTCCTGTCTGATGCGCGATTTCAACCAATTTTTTAGAAATAAGAGGGCGGCTCAAGGCAGATACCAAGGGGTACTTTTGTTCATAGTAGGCATGTGACTGGAGAGCTACTAGCACATAATCTGTAGCAAATTCGTCCTTAACATCAATGACATAAGATTCGACTGCTCCAACCTTGAGAGCTTTATCATGGATGAAATCTAAGTCTTTCCCTTCACCCACATCCATACAAACTGCAACAACATCATAGTCTTTCTTTAGCCAGGTAATAGCAACTGATGTGTCTAAACCGCCAGAATAGGCCAAAATTACTTTTTCTTTACTCATGTTCTTTTCCTTCTTTCTATTTTTCAATGGACGCTTTAAAGGCATCCTCAATGAGTTTGTCTAATTCCCCAGAATCCTTCAACTTTTGAATGGTTTTATCGACTGCTTCTTTCAATTCCTTGCTATCTTTTTTCATAGCGACCGCATAGGAATCATCTTGCTCTTTTTCAAAATTGAGTTCTGCGATTGTTAAATCAGGATTATTTTCCACAAATCCCTTAGCAACTGGTTCTTCAAAGATAACGGCATCCACTTGTCCTGATTTTAAATCTGTAATTAAATTCCCATTTTTAGGCAGAGATACGAGGGAAGAATTTTGTAGCAAATCTTTCGCCATCGTCTCTTGAATCGAACCTTTCTGCACTCCAACCTTTTTCTGCGCCAAGTCGTTTACAGACTGATAAGTAGCCAAGTCTGATTTTTTGACAATGAGCTTATTTTTTGAAGTATAGTAAGGAATGGAAAAGTCGAACACCTTGCTCCGTTCGTCTGTCTTAGAAACACCTGATATGGCAAGGTCGGCTTTTCCTGATTGAACACTAGCCAATACATTGTCAAAGCTCATGGGAGATAGTTCCAATTCGACACCTAGTTCTGTTGCGATAACCTTGGCTAATTCGATATCTGAACCCACAATCTGATTTTTCCCATCAACCACTTTTTGGTATTCAAATGGAGCAAAATCTGGATTGAGGGCTACAACCAATTTTCCTTTGGACTTGATGGCTTCAATTCCAGCCGATTGATTGTTACTACAAGCAAATAGTAGGGGGAGCATCACTAAACCAAACATCGTCATCAACACCTTCTTCATCTTATTCATAACAAAGTCTCCTTTATGTTTATTCCTTTTGGTTGTATAAATAATACACTTATGCTCATCGTTTGTCAAGCCTAAATTGAAAATTTTTTCAGTTTAAAACAAAAAAACCTAGAAATACCACATAAAAATGTCATTCCTAGGCGTATTTATGCTATTTATCTCTGGAAAATATGAGTATTCAGTCAGTCAAATGAAACCAAACGAACTCATTTTCCCTCGCCCAATTCAATGATACGATGACATTGTTGGGCTACATAAGCATCGTGGGTCACAATAATGACTGTTTTCCCCTCTCGATTCATCTCCAAGAGAAACTTCAAGACCAAATCTCTATTTTCAGGATCCAGCGAACCTGTTGGTTCATCGGCTAAAATCAGCTGGCTGGGTTTTAAGATGGCTCTAGCAACTGCAATTCGTTGTTGCTCCCCACCAGACAACTCGGAAACCTTTTGATGCAACGTAGCTGACAAACCTACTCTCTCTAAAATCTCTTCCACCTTTTTGAGCTTGTCTTTCTTAGACAATTTTACATATTTCAGCGCCAGCATGAGATTGTACTCGACCGTTTCATCATCAATCAGGGCAAAATTTTGAAAAAGATAAGAGATATGTTCACGGATTATTGTTTGTGACTTAGCAGAATTGACTGCTAGATTTGTCTGACCAAAAATCTCATACCGTCCGCTATAATCACCATCTATCAAACCTAATAAATTTAACAAGGTCGACTTACCACTACCACTCTTGCCAACAATAGCTACCAAATCCCCCTGATCAATCCTGAGAGACAAGTTATCCAAAATCACTTTTCTCCCAATGGTTTTGGTAATATTTTCCAACTCAATCATAAGATGCCCCCTTTCAATAACTCTACTAGACTTCTTTTCTCCATCCTAGAAGCCAAAACTAGCACAAATAGTATATCCAGACATGTAAAGCCTGCAAACAGCAGAAGTGGCAAGAACGCATGGGCAAAGAAAATCAAGACTAGAAGGGGGAGACTATAGCCCAGCAAGAGCAGAACTAAGAGAGGACGGTAGCGATCGACTAGTTTCCACCCCATAAACTTCTTGGTAATGATATCCCTGCGCTTCAACAAGAAAGTGGTAACGAGTAAAAAGTAGGAGACAATCATACTGAGAAGAGCAAATAAGGCAAAAAGAACGTTAAAATTACGAACAGAATCCCGATAGGTATCGACTAGCTCCTCTTGAATTGCTTGAATCGATGAAAATTTTAAATAGCTACCATCAGATAAGTTATCGACTAACTCTGTAATCACTTTTTGATTTTGTTCTGTATTTTCAACTTTCATCGGGTTGTTTAAACCTGTCGTTGACAAGCGAGTCTTTTCTTCCCACATCATGTCTTGATCATTCACCAGACTAATGATTGGATTGTGGAGATTTTCCTTTCGCTCATTATTATAAGGGAAGAAAGACCAATCTCCTTCATAGTAGGCAATTTCCACATCCATATCTTCTATTGTTTTCTTTTGTTGATCTTCATACCTCATAGAAAGATAGGCGATGGATTTTCCCAAGAACTGATTCTTGCCTTCTTGTCCTTTATCACTGGCTGGCATCAAAATAACTTTTTTAGTGCCGGTATCTGGTAACTTGAATCCCTTGCTCTTTAGAAAATTGCTATTAGCATAGTAAACATCTACCTCATCAGGCAGTTGGTACTGCTGCACTTGTTCTGCTTTGATGACTGGTTTGATAGGAAGACTCGCACCTCGCACATAGTTTACTTGTGTTTTTGCTAGCAAATCTTGATAAAATTGGTAGAAATAATCTGTAGATTTCCCTGACCCTGCTAGCTCTTCTTGCCACAGGTTATCACTGAGGCGGAAATTTTCCAAGGTCAAGTAATTCCCTTGGCTTACCCACTGTTGCTGATAAGCAAGTTCTTTGTTTTCTTGTTCTAGACTTCTTCCCACCCCAATCAGTAAGGCCGTCAGTAAAATAGTTGTCCCTATTTTCATCACATAATTGAAGATGAGACCAAGTTTGACAGATGAAAAACCTTTCAACATGGAACTGACTGTCATTTTCTGAATCATCAGGTAGGTCAGCCAACTGATGAACAAATACAACTGTAAAAGCAGAAATTGGGATAAGAGTAAACTTGGAAACAAAAGTTTTGGTCTGTAGTCCAGCACTAAAAATAGTCCCAAGTCAATGATAAGACTTCCACCCAAGAGAAGATAAAAATTAGTCTTTACAAAACCAGCTAAAATCGCCCTGCTTTGAAAACCAAGTAACTTTTGAACCCCCACTCGTTTCATCTCCATCATCGGCTGATAAACTGTCATTAAAATCACAAGCAAGATTGCTAAGATAAAGATAATGATAGATAGTAACAAAGCTTGATTTAGCACTCCAACCTGACTTCGGTAAGTGGGTTCTAATAAAATCGTCTTATCTATCTGGAAAAAATCACTCCACTTTTGTAGAATGGTATCACGATCTATCTCTTTGCTGGAGGTAATCATATAGCGCCCATTTACAGTATGAGATTTATCCTCAATATAGGATTGGAAGGTCTGGAGTCGAATGAGTTTCACCTTTAAAAAGGTGGGAATGGTTCCTAGATTATTGGGAAGGTTCTGGTTGCTGTAGACTCCCTTCTCATTCTTTGAAAAATCAAGAGAAGTCAGACCGAACTCCTGATAGGGGAAGGTTTCCTTATCAAAAACACCAGCCTTGACCACCTCATCGCCATTATCTACTTTGATAATAGAGACCTTGTCTTGACTTGTAACCTCTTCAAAAAACTGGAGAATAGTTTCTGTCGGTTTAGTGACATCTTTCAAGTACAAGTCAAATGAATAAGCTGTCTTACCCATCTCCTGAATCCGCACTATTTCTCGTGTAACATTTACATTCAGGACAAAAAACGTAGTACACAGCAAGAGCAGGAGCATACAAAGATGACTGATTTTTTTCATAGAGATACCTCCCGTGAAGAGACGAAACTGGGAAAAACTAACTTTCCAATAAAACCACATAGTGATTCTCTCAGCTTAATTGTGTTCAAGGCTGCAAACACTGCGTGGCTTTTGAATATTTAGAGGTTAGTTTTTTGGGCAATTGTCAATCAGAATGTTCTTTTATCTGTCAATAATCCTAGAAAATCTTGTCGTTTCAAGTCTGAGAAATGTTTGGTAGAGAGACTTCCCTTTTGAAGTCCATCATCTCTAACCTGCAAATAATAGCTATGTTGGCTTGTTTTAATTGTCAAAAAATCGCCAAATATAAAAACTCTTTTCCAGTTGCGAATCTCAAATTCTTTCATCTCTGATTTTGGAATGCGGATAAGTCCTTGCCGCAAATCACGATGATGCTCACTTGTGAAAGTCATCCCATTCCCAAGATTTCTTATTAGTAGTTCATCTGGAGTTACCATCACCAGCGCTATTTTAGTTAAGAAAATTTCAACTGTTGGTGGTAAAATCGCCAAGTTGAACCAAGGATGTAGGTAGCGATACGCTAAGAAATAATGAGGCTCCTCACCCAATCCTAGTTGTTTATATAAGGCCTTGACCTCACTATCTAACCTCGCTTCAAAAGACACATCCGAATGCTCTTCTTCCTTCCTCTGATTAAAATAACGCATCCAGACTAGAAAACCTATAAAGACTATAATAAATATTCCTGATAAGAGATATTTTACATTGTAGTTCATCACTTAACCTCCTGATTCACTACTCCGCCCAAAGCAGAGGCCTATTTATTTTGAAAATAGTTCCATAACAACTTTAAATAAGACTGGTAAGATTGTCAAACTAGAATTCTTTCTTTTCTAGCTACATCATAATTCTCGACTAAATACAAAGTTAAGGTCACTGAATTTGTCAACGCTTGCACACCTCCCGTTTCACCTATATTATAAATCAACATATATAACCTGTCAAGCAATTAAAGCAAATATTAAATGTTTTCAAAAAGAAGAATTATAGTTATATTTTACACATAAAAAAGATAGCTTTTGCTATCCTTATACATTCTCTGACTTCTTATCCATTAGATATTGTTCTACCTTGAGTGCCATGACTTCATTATTTTCAATTAGATAAAGCACCTTAGCTTTCATATAATAGTCCTTAGCAACAGAGATATCAAGATTTTCTGTTACATTTCCCAACAAACAATATAAATCTGCTAACCTAAAGCTACTATGATATTTGTTACAAAATTCAATTATCTCCAATAATAGCGCTCTGGACTTATCCATCTCCTCCTGTTTCCAAAGGTGGTAACAATAATTGTATTTTATTTTGATATACAACTCAATTTGTTCACGCACACTGGTATCGATTTTTGAAAGGGCTACGGAAACCTGATCATATAGTTGCTCAAATTTCTCCTTATCCTCATCATAGCCTAAGAAAATCAGCAGGGTATTCAAAATATATAAGTAGTCCACTTTATCAATACTAATCCTACTGAGGATGTCCTCTATTTTTGAAATAGCTAGTTTTAATTGATGTTCACATTGATAGGTTAGAATAGCATCTATCCAGTCCAGATAAATCTTTTCATCAAAAGATAAAGAAGTCTGCTGCTTTCTTTCTCCCTCAAAAGCATATTTCAAAGAGGCGTAATCTTGATTTTCCAATAATGTTTTAGACAATCTCTTGAAAGCAGACAAGCCTAGAAACTCTTTCGAAATTTCTCCTGAAAAGAAATAGTCCATATTTAAGCCCATTTTTTCAGATAATTTATATAACAAATCTGCTCCTGGCATATATTTGCCTTGTTCCATGCGACTTATCTGAGTTTGTTGGCAAATTCCTTCTGCCAATTCTTTTTGCGACCAACCCAGCTCTTTTCGCTTATTTTTTAATCTTGTTGCTAATAATGCATGCATGCTATCCACCACTATTTATATTCTATAAAAACATTATACTACTTTTTTGAGAAGATTATATCAGATTGTCTACATAGTGTGAACAGGATTCTAAAAAGGAAAGAAAAAAGAGCTATTCAAAGCTCTTTCCCCTATTTCTTAATACCAGCCGTTGTTAAGCCAAAAGTTTTTAGCGGCTGACCATGAACCGTAACGTCCTGCAACGTAAGCATCTGCTACACGTTCTTGGTTTTCAGCTGAGTAGTCACCGTTCAAGTATGAATCTGTCAATTGGTAACGTCCAATGTATTGACCGTTTGTAGCTGTATAGCTACCACCTGATTCTTTTTGTGCAATCCATTCTTTAGCTTCTGCTTCAGATCCGCTTACAGTTGCGGCTGGTGCTGAAGTTTCTGCTGTAGCAACAGTTTCTTCTGCTACAGGAGCGCTTGCAGCTGGTGCTGCTTCTTCTACTACTTCTGTAGTTTCTGCTACTGGAGCTGAAACAGTTTCATCTTGAGCAGCTGGTGCTGCATAAGTAGCTGGCGCTGGTGTTGCTGCTGGTGCTACTGGACCGTCGATAACCAACTCTTGACCAACATAAATCATATGGATGTTGTCAATGTGGTTGTTTTCTGCCAATTTCTCAACAGTTGTGTTGTGAGTTTCAGCGATTTCTGAAAGTGTATCACCTTCTTTAACAGTGTAAGTTGATGATTCTTGAGCAGATACAAATGATGGAGCAAATACTGCAAACAAGGCAGCTACTCCTGCAAGAGTTGTTTTAATCTTTTTAGTTGTTGATTTCATATTTGAAAATTCTCCTTCTTTCTATACTTCTATCATACCCTTTAAATATTACTGTTTCTTGACACTTTTATGTAGAAATATTACAAAATTATTTTTTATTTCCCTAAATAAGCTATTTTTTGTTACAAAAGATGCTTTTTTATGCTATTTGTAGTGTAAAAAGGTTTTCATCCACAATTAAAGCCAAGACCTTCATTCTTTGATATAATAGAGATAAGAATTTTTATAAGGGGAAACTGATGAAATCACTTCGTTTTCAATCTGTCTTTGATATCATCGGACCAGTTATGATTGGCCCATCTAGTAGCCATACAGCTGGTGCTGTTCGTATTGGGAAGATTGTCTCTTCCATTTTTGATGATACTCCGACAGAAGTCGAATTCCAACTTTTTAACTCATTTGCCAAGACCTATCGTGGTCACGGAACAGACCTAGCCCTTGTTGCAGGTATTTTGGGCATGGATACAGATAATCCTGAAATCCCAAATAGTCTGGAGATTGCCAACAAGCGCGGCATCAAGATTGTCTGGACCATTCAGAAAGACAGTAATGCTCCTCATCCAAACACCACTAAAATTACCGTCAAAAATGCTCACAAGACCATCAGCGTGACTGGTATTTCTATCGGAGGAGGGAATATTCAGGTCACCGAACTCAATGGCTTTGCCGTCTCTCTCAATATGAATACACCGACTATCATCATTGTTCATCAAGATATTCCAGGTATGATTGCCCTCGTAACAGAGGCTCTTTCACGCTATGGTATCAATATCGCCCAGATGAATGTTACTCGTGAAAAAGCTGGTGAAAAAGCTATTATGATTATCGAAGTTGACAGTCGCAACTGTGATGAGGCCATCGAAGAAATTCGAAAAATCCCTCATCTCCACAATGTCAATTTCTTTAAATAGGAGGAAGCATGTTTTATTCTATCAAAGAATTGGTCGAGCAAGCAGATCTGGACTTTCAAGGAAATGTCTCAGAACTTATGATTACAACAGAGTTTGAATTGACCGGTCGCGAACGTGAGGAAGTCCTCCTTCTCATGGAACGCAATCTGGAAGTCATGAAAGCCTCTGTCCAACTTGGCCTCAATGAAAATAAATCTCGTAGTGGCCTGACAGGTGGAGATGCTGCCAAATTGGATCACTACATAAAAAATCGAAAAACTCTGTCAGATTACACGATTCTCTCTGCTGCCCGAAATGCCATTGCAGTCAATGAACACAATGCTAAAATGGGCTTGGTTTGTGCCACTCCGACCGCAGGAAGTGCCGGCTGTCTCCCTTCCGTTCTCACTGCTGCTATTGAAAAATTAGACCTCAGCCACGAGCAACAGCTGGATTTCCTCTTTGCTGCTGGTGCCTTTGGACTAGTCATCGCAAACAACGCCTCTATCTCGGGTGCTGAAGGCGGTTGCCAAGCTGAGGTTGGTTCAGCATCTGCTATGAGTGCTGCAGCCTTGACTCTAGCTGCAGGCGGAACACCTTATCAGGCCAGCCAGGCCATTGCCTTTGTCATTAAAAATATGCTGGGCCTCATCTGTGACCCTGTTGCCGGCTTGGTCGAAGTTCCCTGTGTCAAACGCAATGCCATGGGAGCTAGCTTTGCCTTCATCGCAGCAGACATGGCTTTGGCAGGTATCGAATCTAAAATCCCTGTGGATGAGGTTATCGATGCCATGTACCAAGTAGGAGCAAGCATGCCAACTGCCTTTCGTGAAACAGCTGAAGGTGGACTCGCTGCCACCCCTACTGGTCGTCGCCTCCAAAAAGAAATTTTCGGAGAATAAGCTTATCAAATAGGAGAAACCATGACCTCTATCACAGCGATTTTTTTCGATCTGGATGGAACCCTCGTCGACAGTTCTATCGGGATTCACAATGCCTTTACCCATACCTTTAAGGAGCTCGGGGTGCCTAGCCCTGATGCCAAAACTATTCGTGGTTTTATGGGACCGCCCCTCGAAAGTAGTTTTGCGACCTGCCTGCCCAAAGAACAAATTTCTGAGGCTGTGCAGATATACCGGTCTTACTATAAGGAGAAAGGCATCCATGAAGCTCAGCTCTTCCCTCAGATTGTAGAATTACTTCAAGAACTATCCAAGAATTACCCTCTCTACATCACCACTACAAAGAATACACCTACCGCCCAAGATATGACAAAAAACTTGGGAATCTATCATTTCTTTGATGGCATTTATGGTTCCAGACCTGAAGCACCCCATAAGGCAGATGTCATTCGCCAAGCCTTGCAGACACATCAACTAGCACCGGAACAAGCTATCATCATCGGAGATACCAAGTTTGATATGCTGGGTGCTCAAGAAACAGGCATTCAGAAATTAGCCGTCACTTGGGGATTTGGGGAGCAAGCAGATTTGCTAAACTATCAGCCTGATTATATCGCTCACAAACCCATAGAAGTTTTGGCCTATTTTCAATAACATAGACTGGGCGACAACCCCATTTCAGAAGAAAATGGAGCAAGTTTCTACATAACAAAACGCATATTACCAAGATTCTTCAGAACTGATAATATGCGTTTTTCTGTTTTTATTCAACGTGGGTGGTTTGATTGGCAAAGGCGATAATGGCTTGCTTCAATTCATCTCCACTGAGAGTTCGGAACTCTTCAATTTTTTGGTCGATAGCTTCTAGAGGCATGACATTAACCTTACCAACGAAAATCTTATCCATAACCTGATTATCAACAAGTTCTGTTGATACCAAGAGTTCTTCGTAAAGTTTTTCGCCTGGGCGGATTCCAACTTCAACAATTGGAATTTCGCTTTCGGTGTGTCCACTTAGAAGGACCATTTTCTTGGCCAAGTCATAAATCTTGACTGGTTTGCCCATATCAAGGATAAAGACTTCCCCATCCTTGGCATAAGCACCAGCGTGAATAACCAAACGGCTAGCTTCTGGAATAGTCATAAAGTAACGGGTCATGCGGAAGTCTGTCACCGTTACAGGACCGCCTTCAGCAATCTGACGTTCAAAGACAGGAATCACACTACCTCGACTACCAAGAACATTCCCAAAACGAACTGCACAGTAGGTTGATTGGCTACGTTGGTTAAAGCCAGTGACAATCAACTCAGCCACGCGCTTGGTTGCTCCCATAACATTTGGTGGATTAACCGCCTTATCTGTCGAAATCATAACCATCTTAGGTACTTTGGCTTCATCAACAGCCTTAGCAACATTGTAAGTTCCACGAATATTATTTTTGAAGGCTTCTTTTGGATTGCGCTCCATCATAGGAACGTGCTTGTGGGCTGCCGCATGATAAACAATAGCTGGCTTGTACTGCTCAAAGACTTGCAACAAACGGTCATAGTCTTGAATATCGGCAATAACTGGTACATAATCAATCCCTTGGAACTTGCGAATCAATTCATGATAAACAAGGTAGATTGAATTTTCCCCATGACCGAGCAAGACGATGCGTTCAGGATTGAAGCGACTAACTTGGCGACAGATTTCAGAACCGATTGAGCCACCAGCACCTGTGACTAAGATTGTCTTACCTGTCAGTTCTGCTCCCAGACGCGATTCATCAAGACGAATTTCCTGACGTCCCAAAAGGTCCGTAATATCAATTTTTTGGAACCCAGTACCTGCTTGGTGAAGTCCTTGAACAACCGTTTCAACCTTAGGCATCTTGTAACACTTGACACCCAGCTTATTACACATCTGCAAGATACGTTCATATTCTGACGGGTCAAGCGACGGAATCGCAACGATAACACGCTCGATTTGATGGCGTTTGGCTAATTCAGGCAGATCATCATATGAACCCAAAACAGGGATTCCACCAAGTTTTTGGCCTTTTTTCTTAGAATCCTTGTCCAAAATACCGACAAGTTCTAATTCACTAGTTGGATGTTGGTAACTATCCATAAAGAGAGCTCCACCATCACCGGCACCAATCAAGAAGGTTCGACGGTGTTCTCCATCACCACTTCCCTTTTTGCGTTTAGAGTAGATTAACTGCCAAGTAATCCGTGGCAATAAAATCAAGAAAGTACTCAACAAGATAAAGAGAATGATGAAACGGATTGAAAAAAGTGGCAAGAAGGCATAGCAGATACTATATGACAAGATACTGCTAGCAGTCACACCAAAAAAGATTTTCATGAAATCCGTAATCTTGCTGTAACGACTAATACTAGCGTTCAGCCCCCAAAATCCAATCATCAATTGATAGAACAGGAAGGCCAAACTCGTATAGATAATGTAGTCAACAGGTGCTGGATTAATCAATCCGTAGAATAAAATATAAGATACAATGATGGAAACCACCATACTCAAAATATCAAATATTCCCCAGAAAACCTGTTTTTGTTGTTTATTTAAAATTTCCACCAGATCAATCACATAATCTGTGAGTTTTTTATTCATAGAAATTTACTCCTCCTTAAAAGAGCTGGATGATTATACTCAATGAAAATCAAAGAGCAAACTAGGAAACTAGCCGCAGGCTATACCTGAGTACGGCAAGGCGACGTTGACGCGGTTTGAAGAGATTTTCGAAGAGCATTATATTGTTATTATAACACTTTTTCTCTAGTTTACGATTTGCTACAATCTTTTACTTGCTTTTTCGTAACAGTTTCATAAAAATAAACTGTCGGACAAATCCAGGACAAAGGGCAACAATCATCTGAATGGCAACACTCTTGGCGTACTCCAGGTAAGAAATTTGCCCTCTCTTCAGCATGCGCTGACGAGCTTGACGATAGAGTTTGAGGTAACGCAGTCCCCCACGACGCTCAAACATTCCTGCTCCAACACGAACCTTACACAAGATTTGATCCAGATTTCCAGTCTTGGCTCCTGCAGCAATCATGTTGAGCCAGAGGAGGTCATCCTCCATATAAAGGCCATCCTCATAGTTGCCTGCCTTGAGAACCATGTCCTTCTTGAACATGACAGTCATGTGGTTAAAGGCACTTCTCATCCTTTGATAAGCTACAATATCTGCATGCTGGGTTGGAACACGACGGTAAGAAACAATCTCATCAGGATTGTCAATAAATTCTGCAATATGTCCACCTAATAGGTCGAGCTTGTCCTTCTCCATTAGCTGAACCTGTTTCTCAAAACGGTCTGGAACTGCTATATCATCCGTATCCATACGGGCAATAATATCATACTGACACTGCAAAACACCCTGTCGAAGAGCCAGACCCAAACCTTGATTCTGCTCAAGAGGATAGCGTTTCACTGGAATTTCAGACTGGGCTTCCACTTGGTTTAATACCTGATAGAGCTCAGGTGTCAAAGGCCCATCCTCAACCAGAACCAATTCGCTCGGTTTCAGAGTCTGATTTTGAACACTCTCAATAGCATCCTTTAAAAATGTCGGATTTTCCTTGATATAGACCGACATCAATACGCTGATTTTTTGCTTTTCAGACACAGTTTTTCTCCAATGTATAGATTTCCTTCCACTATTTTATCATAATTTTCAAGACTTTCCCATTTTTATCTTGAAAGCCCAAAACCTTACTTGACATTATAGGGAAAAAGCCTTAAAATAAGCTGTTATTAAAATCAGCTAGAAGAGGTATTATATGAAAAAGCAATCACTCTTTTTTGTTCCAGGTATTATCCTGATTGGTGTTTCCTTGCGGACTCCTTTTACTGTTTTACCCATTATTTTGGGAGATATTTCGCAAGGGTTGGGAGTAGAAGTTAGTTCGCTTGGTGTCTTGACCAGCCTTCCCCTCCTCATGTTTACCCTCTTCTCACTCTTTTCTACCCGACTGGCTCAAAAAATCGGCTTGGAGCATCTCTTCACCTACAGCCTTTTCTTCTTGACCATCGGTTCTCTCATTCGACTAATCAATCTGCCCCTGCTCTATCTAGGAACCTTGATGGTTGGGGCAAGTATCGCAGTCATCAATGTGCTGCTTCCTAGTCTCATCCAAGCCAATCAACCAAAGAAGATTGGTTTTCTGACCACCTTATATGTAACCTCTATGGGGATTGCGACGGCTCTGGCTTCCTATCTAGCCGTGCCTATTACACAAGCCAGTTCTTGGAAAGGACTTATCATCCTCCTCACCCTGCTCTGTCTAGCAACTTTTTTGGTCTGGCTCCCAAATCACCGCTATAATCACAGACTAGCTCCACAAACCAAACAAAAAAGCAAAGCAAAGGTCATGCGTAATAAACAGGTCTGGGCAGTGATTGTCTTTGCAGGTTTTCAATCCTTACTCTTTTACACCGCTATGACCTGGCTACCTACCATGGCCATCCATGCAGGCCTATCCAGTCACGAAGCTGGCTTGCTGACCTCTATCTTCTCCCTGATTAGCATTCCTTTTTCAATGACCATCCCAAGCCTGACAACCAGCTTGTCTACTCGCAACCGTCAGCTCATGCTCGCTCTGGTTTCACTAGCTGGTGTGGTCGGCATTTCCATGCTCTTTTTCCCAATCGGTAATTTCTTTTACTGGCTTGCCATCCATCTCCTCATCGGAACCGCAACCAGCGCCCTCTTCCCCTATCTCATGGTCAACTTTTCACTCAAGACAAGCGCCCCTGAAAAGACTGCCCAATTGTCTGGTTTATCTCAAACAGGAGGCTATATCCTAGCAGCCTTTGGGCCAACCCTCTTTGGTTACAGTTTTGACCTTTTCCACTCTTGGGTGCCAGCTGTAGCTGCCCTCTTACTCGTCGATATCCTGATGACTGTGGCCCTCTTTACAGTGGACAGAGCTGATAAAATCCTTTAAACTTCTAGTTTTGGCTAGAGGTTTTTTATATATAAAAATTTTACACATTTCTCTTGACAGGGCTTTCATTTAGATGTACAATGTATGTGTAGAAAAATTATATATAAAAATCTTACACATTAGAAAAGGAGGTTCCCCATGTACTTTCCAACATCCTCTGCCTTGATTGAATTTCTCATCTTGGCCGTACTGGAGCAGGATGATTCTTATGGTTATGAGATTAGCCAAACCATTAAGCTGATCGCTAATATCAAAGAATCTACACTCTATCCCATTCTCAAAAAATTGGAGGGCAATAGCTTTCTGACAACCTATTCTAGAGAGTTCCAAGGTCGCATGCGCAAATACTACTCCTTGACAAATGGTGGTATAGAACAGCTCGTGACCCTAAAAGATGAATGGGCACTTTATACAGACACCATCAATGGCATCATAGAAGGGAGTATCCGCCATGACAAGAACTGAATACCTGACTCAGCTAGAACTCTATCTCAAGAAACTACCTGAAGCTGATCGCATCGAAGCCATGGACTATTTCAGAGAACTCTTTGACGATGCTGGAGTCGAGGGAGAAGAAGAACTCATCGCTAGCTTGGGAACTCCTAAGGAAGCAGCCCACGAAGTTCTATCAAATCTTCTAGATAAAAAAATCAATGAAGCGCCTGCTCAAAAGAATAACCGACAAATTTTGCATATCGCCTTGTTAGCTTTGCTTGCAGCCCCTATTGGTATTCCTCTGGGAATCGCCATCCTCGTGTCCCTGTTCGCAATCCTTGTGGCAGCCTTGACTGTCATTCTGGCTTTCTTTGCAGTTTCCATACTTGGTATCATCGGCGGATTCCTATTTTTAGTTGAAAGTTTTACTGTCCTAGCCCAAGCTAAATCAGCCTTTATCTTGATTTTCGGTTCTGGTTTACTAGCTATCGGTGCTTCTTCGCTGGTTTTATTAGGTATTTCCTATGTAGCTCGCTTCTTCGGTCTACTCATTGTTCGCCTGGTGCAATTTGTTCTTAAAAAAGGAAAGAGAGGTGACCAGCATGCGTAAATGGACAAAAGGATTTCTCATTTTTGGTGTGGTGACTACTATTATCGGCTTTGTCCTGCTCTTTGTAGGCATCCAATCTGACGGAATTAAGAGCCTACTTGCCATGTCCAAAGAACCTGTCTATGATAGCCGTACGGAAGAGCTAACCTTTGGCAAGGAAGTCGAAAACCTAGAAATTACTCTCCACCAACACGCGCTGACCATCACAGACTCTTTCGATGATCAAATCCACATTTCTTACCATCCATCTATTTCTGCTAACCATGATCTTATCACAAATCAAAACGATAAAACGCTGAGCCTCACTGATAAGAAACTGTCTGAAAGTCCATTTCTCTCTTCTGGAATTGGCGGGATTCTCCATATCGCAAGTAGCTACTCTCGTCGTTTTGAAGAAGTTATTCTCCAACTTCCAAAAGGGAGAACTCTAAAAGGAATCAACGTGTCAGCCAATCGTGGACAAACTAGTATCACTAATGCTAGTCTTGAAAATGCGACCATCAATACCAATAATGGCTATCTCCTCCGAATTGAAGGAAGTCGTATCAAAAACAGTAAACTCACAACCCCTAATATCATTAATATCTTTGATACAGACCTTACAGATAGTCAGCTAGAGTCAACAGAGAATCACTTCCACGCTGAAAAAATCCAAGTACATGGTAAGGTGGAATTGGTAGCAAAAACAGACCTAAACCTCCTACTTTCCGAAGAAGAAAAACAAAGAATCAACTTAGATCTTTCAACAAAACATGGTTCTATTATCCATTTTCTGAGAGAAGGAAGACATTCGTTTAAAAATAAAGAAAACAAAGATGAACATTTAAGCAATCCTTATAAAACAGAAAAAGCTGATGTGAAAGATCAACTCATAGCAAGGGCAGACCAGTATATCTATCTACTCAAAGCAGAGGAACACGAGTCTTCTTCTAGAAATCGTTGACAAAAGCGCTTACATCTGCTACTATAAAAGCATATTTATCTAACTAAAAAGGAGGTTCTACCATGAAACAAGAATGGTTTGAAAGTAATGATTTTGTAAAAGCAACAAGCAAGAACAAACCTGAAGAGCAAACTCAAGAGGTTGCAGACAAGGCTGAAGAAACGATAGCCAATCTCGATACACCAATTGAAAAAAATACTCAAGTAGAGGAGGACGTCTCTCAAGCTGAAGTCGAACTGGAAAGCCAGCAAGAAGAGAAAATTGAAGCTCCTGAAGACAGTGAAGCAAGAACAGAAATAGAAGAAAAGAAAGCATTAGATTCTACTGAAGAAGAGTCAGACCTTTCTAAAGAAACAGAAAAAGTCACTAAAGCTGAAGAGAGTCAAGAAGCACTTCCTCAGCAAAAAACAATCTTGAAAGAGCCACTTCTTATCAGTCAATCCTTAGAAAGTCCTTATATCCCCGACCAAGCTCCAAAATCTACGGATAAATGGAAAGAACAAGTGCTTGATTTTTGGTCTTGGCTAGTGGAAGCAATCAAATCTCCTACAAGCAGTCTTGAAACAAGTAGCACACACAGTTACACAGCCTTTCTTTTGCTCATTCTGTTTTCTGCATCTTCCTTTTTCTTTAGTATCTACCACATCAAACATGCTTACTATGGAAATATAGCAACTATGCATAATCACTTCCCTGAACAATTTGCTTCATTAAATCTCTTTTCAATTATCTCTATCCTAGTAGCAACAGCACTCTTCTTCTTTTCATTCCTCTTGGGTAGTTTCGTCGTGAGACGATTTATCTACCAAGAAAAGGACTGGACCCTAGAAAAAGTTCTCCAACAATATAGTCAACTCTTGGCAATTCCAATCTTCCTCACTGCCATTGCTAGTTTCTTTGCCTTCTTTGATAGCCTACGATTTACAGCTCTCTTGTGTGTGATTAGCATTGGGATCACTCTGCTTGCTAGCCTCCATATCATTACAAGACCTAGTCAAGCAAGTGAAGCCGACTCCTTCTATCAGTTATTCTTGTCTGTCCTTGTGAACGGAGTTATTATCCTCCTCTTCTTTGTAGCTGAAGTGGCACTGATTGGGGATTATCTTCGTATCTTGGCCTTTCTTTAAACTTTAATCCTGTCTTTCATGGCAGGATTTTTCTATGTCAAAAAAGCAAGTCGATTGACCTGCTTCTGCTTTACTTTTCTTGTGCTAATGTTTTAAAATCTTTTTCTAAGATGGGTTGAATTTCTAATTGATTGGCGTCTAGTTGGTGGTAAGATGCTGATGGTAGTGACTCTAGGAATTTTGCATAGTCCAAGCGGGCAATGGCTTCATAGTCTTCTGGTTTAGAGCCATCTCCTGTGATTTGAACCAAGTCAATCTCCCACTGCACTTCCTTATCCACCAATTGCTCCATATAGGCTTCAGGTACAAATGGTTCTCTAGGTAAAACGGTCTTGACCCCTTGAGCCAGATGGTAAACACCGTGAACTTGTCCTTCTCCATCCTGATAGAAGGAAACTCTTGCAAAGTAAGCATCTGTCTCTTGAACTGCACGTACACGTGCTTCAAACTGAGCCAAGCCATCTTCCCCTAAAAAGCTTTTCAAGTCCTCATGACTAAAGAAAACAGGATTAAAAATTCCTTGGCAAATCGTAAAACGGGCTGCGGTGTCTGCCAGATAGGCTTGAATACTTGCTTGGAAATAAGCTTCAAAATCAAAACCATCTAGTTCTTCAATCTCAGTTCCTGTGTAAGCAAGCAGAGCATCTAAAAATGACTTGATGATCTCCCAGTCTGTCTTCGTGAGTAGCTCAGGAAGATCGACACGGTAAGCCTTTTGACCATCAGCATAACTGACTTTAAAAAGAAATTGTGATTGCCCCACTATCGCACACTCAATATACTCAAGACGGCTAAGAGGCTGACGGAGATAGACAGCATCATAGCTATGTGACTCCAAACCATCTACCAAGGCCAAGATTGACTTGGCAGTCAAAATCTCTTGTTCTCCTAAAATGCTCTGTTTATTTGGAATAAAAAATGTTTTCACCATAACTGAACTCCTTTGAAATCGTTTACATATAGTATACCTTATTTTCCTGAAAGATACAGAAACAAACTTTAGATTTTTGAGTAAAAAGCATAGAAAAACAGCCCCTAAGGACTGTTGAATCTTATACAGTAGCTGCTTGATCCAGGCTTTCACCGATAGCGGCTAGGCGCTCGACAACTTCAGCTTGTGTCAATTCATTTTCTGAAACATAGCGGTTACGTGGGTGAACACGGCACTCGTGTGAACATCCACGAAGGTACTTGTCTTCATTTTCTTCTGATGTCAAGATACGACGGTTACAGAATGGATTTCCACAGTTGACATAACGTTCACATGGTGTTCCATCAAACCAGTCTTTCCCTACGATGGTTGGGTTGACATGGTTGACATCTACGGCGATACGCTCGTCAAAGACGTACATTTTCCCATCCCAAAGCTCACCTTGGACTTCTGGGTCTTTACCGTAAGTTGCAATTCCTCCGTGCAATTGACCAACATCTTTGTAGCCTTCACGGACCATCCAACCTGAGAATTTCTCACAGCGAACTCCACCTGTACAGTAAACTACGACACGCTTGTCCATGAATTTTTCCTTGTTATCACGAACCCACTGTGGCAACTCACGGAAGTTGCGGATATCTGGGCGGATAGCCCCACGGAAATGTCCTAGGTCATACTCATAATCGTTACGTGTGTCAAGGACAACTGTATCTTCGTCAAGAAGAGCTTCTTTGAATTCTTTTGGAGACAAGTAAGCACCTGTTGTTTCAAGTGGGTTGATGTCGTTGTCAAAGTCGTTGTCTTCCAAACCAAGGTGGACAATTTCTTTTTTGTAGCGAACGAACATCTTCTTGAAGGCTTGTTCATTTTCTTCGTCAATCTTGAACCAGAGTTCTTCCATACCTGGGAGGCTGTGAACGTAGTCCATGTATTTTTGAGTTGTTTCGTAGTCACCTGAAACTGTTCCGTTAATTCCCTCGTCAGCGACTAGGATACGGCCTTTAAGGCCGATTGATTTACAGAAAGCCAAGTGGTCTGCAACAAATTGCTCTGCATTTTCAATTGGAGTGTAAAGGTAGTAAAGTAAGACACGAATATCTTTTGCCATAAGATTTGTTCTCTTTTCTATTCTTAAATTTTCAGAATTTTTCATCTAACTATACTAGTATACCTGCTTGAGAAAACGAATGCAATTTATTTGACTGGAAATTTATAGAAAGAGTCCTATCCCTGTACTTCATCAGTAGCCATAGCGAATAGCAGATAATTCTCTCAATTTTTTGATCTGCTCGGATTGACTTTCTGATAACATCAGCTTATTGTCAATCAACACACGTGAGATGTCAACATTCATTTGACTCAAAATAAATGGAGTAGAGGTCCCATCGTCCTCTAATCGTCTTTTATAACTCACTAACAGATTTTTCAAAGGAGCAAGTTGAGGCGTATTGCTTATACCTTCCAATAGATGATTTATAATCGTCATGGCTTCACAACGTCTTTCGCTTCCTCCAGCAAACCATTTTAATGGTGTCATTCTCATTTTCCTCCTTAAATTGAAAAGCTATCATTCCTAACTCTCGTACCAATATTTCACCCAAATACCCTGTGTAAAAAAGTCAGCAAAAATGGTAATGTTGCGAAAATATTATTAATCACATAAGACGCATAAGCAGGATTGAAGTTTTAAAAAAGTAAAACTTAATCTTAACTACCGACTTAGCAACTAATCTAGCAAGCCACAATAAACCATCTCATTGAAATACTAGTCCTATCTAGACTGAACTTAAATTTTTGTTTAGAGGCTGGACAAAAACTCAATTTCAGGAGAAAACGAAGTAAATCTTCCCACAATAAAGCTGATATGATAAAAATCCTCATCGCTCCAAACAACACTATCCATGAAAGATTCATGAGTATGATCATCTGTAAAATCAAGACTCCCTAAAATCACATCTGCCAATTCTCCTAATGTTTCTTTTTTAGAAATCTGTATATTCCTGTAGCAACCTTTTCCAAGTTTTACGGAAATAACACCTCTCTTTTATTTTAGCATTAATTTGTCTAACTAGATCAGGTATAAATAGGAAAATGTACAGAAATTTTATGTTTCACGAGAAACACTCTATATCATCTATTATAAAAATGAGAGTATTAGGTATCTATCTGCTTGTCAGATAGTAGACCTACACTCTATCCCCATAGCAATTCACAAGTTTTTCCACAATTTGTTAATAACTAACTTAAAGTGTTTCTTACTTCCAAATTTATAGGAAATAATATATGTTTGGTCTATTAAATAGATTCAGTGAACTAATAGTAGCAGCAGAACACTGACAGTTATCCACACTTATCCACAACCTGTTAGTAACTTTTGTGAATAGTCTTATTTAAGCTAAGATTCATCTCTCACCATAACTAAAAAAGAGCCTGACTCCAGGCTCTTTAGTCTATTATTTCTTCTCAGCACGAAGGGCTGACAAGATTTGTGTACGGATATCATCCACACCATTTGGCGTATTTGGTAAAAAGATAGTTTGATTTCCTTTAGAAGCAAAGGTATTCAAGGTATCCAAATACTGGTTAGTCAAGAGGATGGACATGATTTGTTCTTCTGTCATGCCAACATTGGCTTCCTTGAGTTCTGTGATAGACTCTGCCAATCCATCCACAATCGCCTTACGTTGTTGGGCAATCCCCACACCATGAAGGCGGTCTTTTTCTGCTTCGGCTTCAGCTGCAGTGACAATTTTAATCTTGTCAGCTTCCGCCAATTCTTGCGCTGCGACCCGCTTACGTTGGGCCGCATTGATTTCATTCATGGATTGCTTAACTTCTGCATCTGGTTCGACCTTAGTAATCAAGGTTTTCACGATAATATAACCATAAGTAGTCATTTCTTCCGCCACTTGGTGTTGAACTTCAAGGGCAATCTCATCTTTTTTCTCAAACAATTCATCCAAGGTTAATTTGGGAACAGAAGAGCGAAGAGCATCTTCGATATAAGATTTAATCTGAGATTCTGGACGCATGAGTTTATAGTAGGCATCTGTTACGCTCTGCTCATTAACACGGTACTGAGTCGCTACATTCATCATAACGAACACATTGTCCTTAGTCTTAGTCTCAACCACAATATCGCTTTGCAACAAGCGCAACTGAATCCGCGCTGCAATCGAGTCAATCCCAAAAGGCAAGCGGATGTGAATACCGCTATTGGCAACCTTTTGGTATTTCCCAAAGCGTTCAATAATCGCCACCGACTGTTGACGAACCACATAAACTGTACTCAGTGTGACTATCACCAATAGGAGCACACAAACCACCACAAAAATCATCAAAAATGTTGTTACCATCGCGACGACCTCCATCATTATTTTTTTCTGTATTATAGCACATTTAAAGAAGGATGTGCAGTTTTTACTGCAATTTTTAAAAATAAACAAAGTATAAATTTCTAATTATCTTTTTATATTTTCTTAAATGCTCGTAAAGCCTTATTCTATGTGCTTTCGAGTATTTTTACTGTAGGAAGATACTTCACGTTTCTTTGCATATTTCCTCATGTCTTAGCTGTCAGAAGTGGTAAATAAGTAGTAAATTCATTTGTACTACTAAGCAACAAGACGCTCCTGTTGCTTCTCTTTATTCAAGCGTTTCATTTCTGCCATTGCAGAATCGAATGTTGCATGTGCGTAATAGTTCAGCGTCATGGCTATATTAGCATGTCCCATAATGTACTGTAATGCCTTTGGATTCATTCCTGCATTTGCATAGTTGGTACAGAATGTATGTCGCAAACTATGTGGAGTGATGTGTGGCAATTTATCCTCGTTATACTTATTGTATTTCTTAACAAGACCTTTCATCATGCCGTTGTAATCACTTGCCACTTTTGGATAGTTCTTTCTATTAAGAAAGAGGAAATCACTATATCCATCAATCTCAACACGCTTATCATTCTTTCGATTCGCTAACACTCGCTTAAATGCTTGATAGGCTTCTTCAACCATAGGAACTTGACGTTCGCCACTTTTGGTCTTTGGTGTTTCAATGTAGTACCCAATTTCAGTATCTCTCAATAGCTGATGGTCTATATTGACAAGACGATTCTCAAAATCTAAATCTGGAAGTGTCAAACCACCAAACTCTGAAATACGAAGACCTGTTTTTAAGAGTATCAGAATTTCATCATAATTTTTGCTGTAGGTTTTATCAGCTTTTGCAAAGGCTAACAGTTTTTCTTCCTGTTCTTCTGTTAGTACGGTCTTAGGGACAGTATCATCATCAAGAACTGCTTTCAGTTGAAAGTCAAATGGATTCTTCCGAACACAATCATCTTGTATAGCAATATAGAATGAAGCCTTTAAAGAACGTTTGTAGTTATTGATGGTTTGATAAGCATAACCATTTTCACTCATTCTAATAGCCCATTCTTTAGCGTCTGATGGCTTAATACTGTCAATACTTCTTACACCTAACTTGTCTTTCTTCAAAATATCCATAAGATATTTGCGTCCAGTTTCAGTGTTTTTTCTAACCTTTGGTCTTTGAGCGTTCTGTTTTGCGTAAAGCTGGCAGAGTGTCATTTTCTTTCCTACAACATCAATACCATCATGAATGTCTTTCTGTAACTCTGCGATTTTCTCTCTAAGTGAGATACAATCACGCTTTCCTGCTGGTACTCGGTCTGTAGCCACAAGTTTCCACGAGTAAACAAATTGCGGTTCTCCAAATGAATCTATATATTTGTATAAGTATCTTCCGTCTTTTCGTTGGCTCTCTCCAGTCTTTAAGATTCGACCTTTATTGTCACGTCTTTTTTCTGACATGGCATTTGCTCCTTTCCTTTATGGAAAGAGCCTTGATACGACTTAATACTATTTTATCATATACAAGACCCTTTGGCGACGCTAGATTGCGTCCAATGTATCTATAATTTTTTCAAATTGTTTTCGTTTAATCTGAATACGATTGCCATTCATAATCAGCCAATTTGCATTTTTATTTTCCTCTGCCAAGCGTCGTAGCTTGTTTTCGCCAATACGAAAATATTTTGACGCTTCTTCAATGGTTAGGGTATAACGTTCCCAAATAGGAATGTCAGTCTGCTTCATAAAATCCTCCTTTCCAAATCACTTATTTGGATTTCATAAAAGTTGTTTTACCAGCAATCGAACAGCTTTAGCAAAGCTCACGGGAGTTCCACCCCTGCATGGTTCTCATGTAGCCATACTCATTGCCTGCGACGGTTTTATCACGCTCGGACTATTGACTGTATGGGAGTATCATTATCACGATAAGAATGTCGTTGCAGGCAATCCTGCTAAAGATTGCTTCTCGGATCACTAACATGAATCGCTCGCTATCTTTATAAGATAGGTCATGGCGGTTAGTTCCGTTGGCTCTTTTCTTATCGAAACGTATTCGATTACTTTTATTCAGTTTTCAAAGAACAATGGCTCGTTAGCCTATCAAAACACATTGAAAGCTCAATATGCTTTGGTGGAATAACAAACCTCCCTGTTCGGGAAGCGTGGAATGGTTTAGCACGCTTCCACGAAAGGAGAGAGGATATTACTTAATTTCAAATGACAAAATCTTTGTAATCAGTCTGGTTTCCATTCTTCCACGTAAGACTTCATCAACGACCATACTTTGATTGCCATATTCATCTTTCATAAGTCGTAGGGAACGCTTCGTTATGTACCCTCTGTAATGATGTAGAATCTGGTTAATCGCTTCGGTATCGCCATCTGTTGCCTTTACAATGAGAGGAAAGGGAATCATAGGATATTGTGTTTTCATTCTTCAAATTCCTCCATAAACTTTTTAATTAAGGCTAGTCCACTGGTTCTATGCCGATAGACAGTAGAACGGTTCAATTTCAACAGGTCTGCAATTTCTGAATCGCTCATGTCCATAAAGTAAAACAGCAGTAGAATTTCACGTTTCTTGTCTGGCAACTCACGTAATGCTTCACTCAACAAATCATTTTCAACGCCTACTGATAACCCATTGAGTGTAAAAATCTGAAAGTCAGTTGAATAGTTATCTGTTGTCGCAAACTGGCTAACAAGATAATCGCCAACATCCGAAAAGGACACCTCACGCTTTGCAATCCTTGAAAGATAAAGCATATAATTCTTTCGCTCGTCTTCCATAGCACGTTTACAGATATAGTCAAACTGATTTTCTATTGTGGTCTGAAAAGAAGATGGTTTCATGTTTCTCACCCCCTTTCTGTCTAGGAAAGGAAGTGAGCCTTGCTCGTTTATCTCCTTTCACTCTTAGTCCCAATGTGAAAGGGGGATTTGTTGCATTACTGATAAATAAACTTTGTAAAAAAGTTCTGAATAGCCAAAAAAGCATATAAACAGATTTATTTCTCTGTTTACATGCTTCTGTTATTCTATCTATATGATTTATAAAACCACATTGGTGGACGTACTTATCTATTGCAGATAGACGACTTTTTTTGACAAGAACCCAATGTAAGGAAATTTATTGTATATGATGTACTTCATGGCGACGTTGACCTCCAACAAACCGCCATTTGGAAGTAATATACAATATTTTAACAGCGTAAATAGCACTACCATATAACGGTTTTTTTTATTGGCGTTTAGTAGTGCTTTTTATTAAATATAAACCTATAAACCATATAACACGTTTTTCTATACCTGTTTTTAATTCAGTAGGAACAATAAAATGTATAGAGGTGGTCTACTATGCGTAAAAAAGAAGATAAATATGATTTTAGAGCCTTTGGTTTAGCCATTAAAGAAGCTCGATTGAAACGAGGTTTAACTCGTGAACAAGTGGGAGCATTGATTGAAATTGACCCACGGTACTTAACTAATATTGAAAATAAAGGGCAACACCCCAGCATACAAGTTCTTTATGACCTTGTATCGTTACTTCATGTTTCCGTTGATGAATTTTTCTTACCTGCTAATAACTTGGTAAAAAGCACCCGACGATTACAGATAGAGAAATACATGGATAGCTTTACAGACAAAGAACTATCCTTAATGGAATCTTTAGCCAGCGGTATCAACGAAGCAAGAAACATCGAAGACTAATTAAAAGAATCCATACATAACGGAAAGAGCCGATAAAATGAGATTGTATTAATCTCATTTTATCGGCTCTGCGTCTTTGCGTCTGGCTCTGTAATCACAGTTACTTTGAACTGCTTTATTTCAATTAAATTTTCTTGTCTGCATTTCGGACAATAGAGGGGGAATTTTTTTAATTCAGTATCTTCCCTTATCTTTAATCGTGTTTTATTTCCACATACAGGACACAATATCCACTTGTAGTTTATAATAACTATCTCCTCCTTTACACTTTAATTCAAATCTTTATTAAAAAATATTTCATCTTATTTAACAAGAAACCATATTTATATAACAACATAAAATACACTAAGTTATTTTATTGAACATATATCGTACTTTATCTATCCGACTATTTGGACGACGGGGCTGGCAAACAGGTTCACCGGTAGTAACATGGTACCCTTTTAACTCTGTTAAACAAACACTACGTCCATTTGTAAAGAAAGTTAAATCACTACGATATTCTTGAATACACCGAGCAGGGATTTCTCCACTAAGAATGACCTCATTATTTTTCAATTGAGTGTCTACGATGTTCGCACAATATTTAGGAGCATCGTTGTATGCTCGTGAAAGATATTCCTGTGGCGCATAAATTTTAAAACTAAGATATGGCTCTAACAATTCTGTTCCAGCTTTTTTTAAGACTTGTTCCAATACAATAGGAGCAAGCATCCGAAAATCTGCTGGGGTACTAACAGGGCTATAGTATAAGCCATACTTAAAACAGATTTTACAGTCCGTCACATTCCAACCATACAATCCTTGTTCACAGCCATAGCGTATCCCCTCCATAACTGCATTTTGAAACGATTGATTTAAGTATCCAAGAGAAACCGAGCTCTCATACTGTACTCCGCTCCCTAATGGAAGCGGTGCTACAGATAGACCAATGGAAGCCCAGAAAGGATTCGGTGGAACTTCGATGTGAATGGTATACTCTGCTTTTTTTAACGGTCTTTCCATATAAATGACTGTAGGCTCTTTTATTTCTATCTCCACATGATACTTTTCTTGCAGCAGAGCACAAGTCACTTCCATTTGTACTTTCCCTAAGAAAGAAAGTATGATTTCATGTGTCGCAGAATCCACGTAATATCGTAGAAGCGGATCACTATCTGAGATTTCCAAAAGGGCATCAAGCAACATTTCTCTCTGTTCAGGTTTACTCGGTTCAACAGTTGTTTGTAGTAGAGGGTGCGGATTTTCAATTCTCTCTCTCTGTGGCAATAGCTTTGTATCTCCAAGAACACTATTTAACTTCAAAAACTCATTCTGCAAAATAACAATTTCCCCGGAATAAGCCTTATCGATTTTACATAATTCACCATTTATTGAAGTATACATTTCTGTAATTTTTATTTTTTCCTTTTCCGATATTCTAACCGAATCTCGCAAATGCAGTACGCCACTATAAAGACGTATATATGCAAGACGCTGTCTTTTTTCCGAATACTCAATTTTGAAAACATTTCCGCAAAGTTCAGACGGACCTCGATGTGTTGATGAATAAAATTTATTAGTAATAACTTCTATAAGGTTATCAATCCCTATATTACTTTTTGCACTTCCATGATAAAGAGGGAACAGAGAACAATTCTGAAATCTTATGCTTTCCTCTTGTTCGAGTTCCAATGCTTCTAATGATTTACCGGACATATATTTCTCTAAAAGGTCATCGTTTCCCTCTATTACCGTATCCCATTGTTCAGATTCGGTAAAGTTCGTCACACACATATTAGGATACAGTTCTACCTTCTGTTTGATTACAATTTCGGCAGAAAGTTTCTCTTTAATATCCTGATAAACCGTTGATAAATCAATTCCATTTTGGTCAATCTTATTGATAAAAAAGATTGTGGGAATCCCCATTTTCCTAAGTGCATGAAATAATATACGAGTTTGTGCTTGTACGCCATCTTTTGCAGAAATCAGTAGAATTGCCCCATCTAAAACTGATAATGAACGATATACTTCTGCTAAGAAATCCATATGTCCTGGCGTGTCTATGATGTTCACCTTCGTATTTTCCCACTGAAAAGAGGTTATTCCTGTCTGAATTGTAATTCCTCTCTGACGTTCTAAAAGCGTATTATCCGTCCTCGTTGTACCTTTGTCCACGCTTCCTAATTCTGTAATCGCTCCACTGTTATATAATAAGCTTTCTGTTAAGGTAGTTTTTCCCGCATCAACATGAGCTAAAACTCCAATATTAATAATTTTCATGTGATTTTCCTCCATTCAAAAGCCCAAAAGGGCATAAAAATCCCAGTGATAAATACTCTTATCACTGGGATTTTTATGCATAACCATAGGCATACAAAGCATACAGATATTCTCCGGATACTTTAGAATCACATGATAAAGGTATTTTTAAACTGGGTACAAAAAACTAAGCCCTCCTAAAAAAGGACATCCAATTATTTGTTCCCACTATCAAATTGACAGTTTATTTAAGAATACCTTGCCGCATATTTATTAACTCCTTTTAAATAGATACTTAAATAATAGCACATAAGAGCATATTTGTAAAGGAATCTCCAATTTTTTATCAAAGAGAGTACGTGATTACAAAATAGCTGTAATAATGTACCAATATTTGTTATTCTATAATCTTCCAATTACTCCCGTTCTTTTCAAGTACCAAATCAAATTGAGATACCTGCGTTGCTTTGGTCTGCTGGTCGATATACTCCACTGTCAGCGATACCGTGACTTGATTATCCTTACGATTGTGAATAGGATTTACCAGTTCTTGAAAGATGTACTCTTTTCCGATTGGTTTTAATATCCCGTCATTCACATAGTAGGAAAGTTCACTGGCTGTCGCTGTAGGATAGAGCTTGAAGAACGTCGTTAAAAACTCATTGATTTCATTGGTTGTAATGGAATCAACCGTCCCCTCACTTTCAATGGCTTTTGGTTTATAACTTGATTTCTTAGGTATGTTGGTAATGGTCGGATTCTTAACCAGTACCATATTTCCAGAACCATCTACATAGACACTCACTATATAAGCAGAGTGGACGGTCTTTGTATTTTCTCCCTCTGTAATGAGCTGGTCTACACTGTAGGTTACATTAAACTCATTGTCGCCAGTTGGCTCTACCGTCCATATCTGAAATCCTCTTACAGAAGACGATACAGGAATATCTTTGCGTACTGTATCAACATTGAGAGCTTGAAGTTCATCTGTCAGATAGCCTTTTAGACTTTCCATTCGATTATCAATGGACTTATCGGATTGCTCCCATGAATAGTAGACTTTCGCAAAGTTCTCTACAAAATTTTCTACATGATGAGTATCAACGTATTCCTTTTCTATGATAGTTGTTTCGTGAATAGTATGAGTATCTATAGCTGTAAAGTGCTTGAATATCGCAAAGCTGAAACTAAGCCCTAAAAGTACCCACAAGGCAATCACAACCTTTTTATGAGGATTGACCTTATAGTAGACACGAGGTTTCTTTTCCTTTGGTATCTGTTTTTCTTTATTCTGATTTTTTCTAAATTTCATCATTAAATCTTCCTTTCTCATTGTTTGATTCGTCCTGCTCCCACTAAATGCTGTTGCCAGTAGGGGCTTGTTAAGTCGGCATAACCGATTGGGTCGCCTGCATGAAACATACGGTTATTGCCAAGGTATATCCCAACATGAGTAATATAAGAGCCAGCGTTATAGGTAGAATGAAAGAAAACCAAATCGCCAGCTTGTGCTTCCGATAGTGGGATATGCTGGGTCACATCATATTGCTGTTGTGCGGTTCGTGGTAAGTTAATTCCAGCTTTTCCATACGTCCATTGTGTCAGTCCGCTACAATCAAAAGAAGTAGTCGGGGAAGCTCCACCGTAAACGTATCGCCAGCCCTCATATTTCAGTGCTTCGTCCATGATGGCTTGTACCGTATCATCATCAAACTCTGTTGTGACAAGATACTGCGTTACCAGTTGCACATAAAACATATTGCCATAGTTGTATCGCCAGCCCCCATTGATAGGTATGGCTATGGGATTGGGGTAAGACACTTTTTCGCCACCTGAATACTCTTTTGAGAAACTTTGAGCCAGTTCAAAGGTATATTTATTTCCACGATTAGCCACATACCCTAAGAAACCACCACCATAATTGTAGGACTGGATAACCGATTCTAAATCTACACTGAGCCTTTCGCTACTGGCTAATAATTCACTGAAATACTTCACACCTTGCTTAATGGATTCTTCTGTACTCAATGAATTAGGTGGAAGACCGAGGGATTCCGAGGACTGCATAACATCTTCCGCAGTACCGCCCGATTCCACCTGTATAATCGCAAGAAGTATGTTGACATATTCTTCAACGCCATATTCTTTGGCATATTTTTCTACCATAGGCTTATGAGCCAGCACTTCTGCGGAAACATTCACACCTCCATAATGAATATTGGAAATTCCGCTGTCCTGTTCATCTGAAAATAAAATGGCAACAAACAGAAGCAGTGAGAAGACCATCAAGAATAATCCAGAACCACCAATCACTAAAGTTTTCAACTTCATGGTTTCTTACCGACTTTCTTAATGGTGGCGGTTTTGATTGGTGGTCTACTTCTTGTATTTTGTAGTGGTACTCTTTGAACAGTAGACGGACGTTCTTTTGTGATTGGACGTTGTGAAGTTCTATCTGCTGTAGTGGTTGAAGTTGCTGGCTTTTGAACGGTTTTTTCTTGAACGGTATTGCCTTGGCGTTCCACTTTTGGACTTGAAAAATCGGACTTAACTGCTGGACGCTCTTGTTTGGCTTGTTGAGATTCCTTATATGAAGTCTGAATATTAGACTGTTTTGAGGTCTGTTCATCATGATATTGTTCTTGTCTTGTAGTCGGTCTTTCATGAACAGAAGAAGCAGGCTGTTTTTTCTGTTTGACCTGTTCCATTTCAGAGCGACGCTTCGCAATGGTTTTTCGCCTTTGTTCCTGCTGTTCCTTGCGTCCACTGGCTCTGTCCGCTTTGGTTTGAGAAATACTACTGGTTAAATCACGGACATTCTCTTTTACTTTGGATTTTCCTTGATATACTGCATATCTTGCATTGGTCGGCAAATCTTTAACCTGTTCTTTCAAACCACTAGCAGTGTCTACCATTCTGTCTTTGGTATCAGCTACTGTACCGATGGTTTGACCGATACGTTTTCCAAGTGTTGATTTTTCCTTTCCGTCTGGTCGGGAGTGATCTGCTTGTGTCCTTGCAGAACTCCCCGAACCCGACTGTCCTTTTTTACCTGTAACAATGGCAGACCCAGCCCCTAGAGTAGTCATGGAACGTCCAAGTTTCCGCTGTAGACGGTGCATGTGAGCGTGCATAAGCATACGAGGTTTTCTCATCACACGACTTCCCACACTTTGAGAATCGTTACTCTGTAGAGAAAACATACTCATTAAATCGCCCAGCTTGAAGTAGATTCCTGCAAAGGTCACAATCTGTAGAAAAGCAATCAAAAAGAACGGATAACCAGCCGATAAGGTATAGAGCATGGTTGAAATACTAAATGCTGTCGTAATAATCAATGTGATTCCAGCTCGTGTCAAAATGGTATTAAAGAGCTTTGTTATGGCTCGTTTTGACATACCATCAAATGATGGAATCATGCTTAAAATAAAGCTCACAGGCAGAAACATAGCATAGATGATAAAAAGTACCTGCGAGAAAATCATGATTCCTGTTAATAGGAATACAAATATGGAAATCCCAATATTGAAGACAAATAGGAAGAAGACTGTACCTAAACGGTTAATGGTCTTTGTAATGGTTAGATTGGTATTGCTTCTGTCTTCAATTTCTTCCGCAACAATTTTTTCTCTGTCTTCGCCATTGTTGGAATCTGGGCTGGTGGAGAGCAGGCTTTCCACACGGTCAATACCGATACTTTCAATGTCTGAACTGTTGTATTGAAGCAGTAGCCACGGTTGCTGAACCTGTATGGAAAACAGGCTATCTCTGATTAAGTCCACGCTGTCCTTGCCTTGACTATCGGAATGGGGCATGACAATCTTCGTGCCAAGTGATAAACTGGCATTACTGATGTCTGATGAAAAGTCATTGATTTTTTTAATGTAGTCGGGAGCGTAGGCAATAAAGGAAGCCGATAGGATAAACACCAGCACAAAATTCATAATGGCATGAATTGCCTTTGTGGTTTCTCTCTTTATCAGTCCCGTATAGGCAACATAAACCCCAAGAACCAAAATCAAGAGTAAGAGGAATCCAACATAGAAACCCTCTGTTGAAAATCCGTTTGCACTCACACCAGCTAAGGTCTGCATATTCTTACCAATGGAATCTGCTGTAGCGGAAATGAAGTCTAAGGAATAGGCTTCCTGTACTAAGTAACCTGTCGCATTGGAAACATACAAACTGATTGTCCAAATAAAATTGGTAATGGCATATAGTCCATACATGACCTGTTTTCCAATCCCGTCCGACCAGTTCCACGGAAGCCAGCCCCAGCTATTATCCACATAAAAATCCAGTTGATAGTTTTCAAGTGGGTATCGGCTGTATTCATTTGCCACATTGACCGTATCATCTACCAAGCCCGCAGCTTGAACCACCGTTCCCAGCATGGCTAAAAGAAAAATGGCAATCACAAGTGTGAAAGCCACTGTCATTGCCACTTTACCTAGACGTTTCAGCGTCCAGTTTGATTTTATTCTGTTTACTATTGATGGTTTCACATTTACACCTCTTTTCGCACAGGTGGTCTGGTATCAAAGGCATGGAGCAGTTCTTCAAATACAGGGTGGAACTGTATCACACCGACACGACCATATAAATCACTGATAAGGCATTGCCCGTTTTCCAAATCACGCAATCGCTTCTGATTGTTTTCGTCCTCTGGGTCTACACCAAAAAAGGCTAAGGTCTTTTTAATCTCGTTAAGGTCAGTGGAACGAAATGCAAATTTTAAGCCGAGGTTATTTTTCAGTTTTTCATCTAAGAGGTCGTCTGTATTTTGGGTCACGAAATATACCCCAGCGTTCATAGCACGACCAGCCCGAACCAGCTTCATAGATAGTGTTTTTCCTTGTGCTACCTGTAAAAAGCTCCATGCTTCGTCTAAATCTACAATCTTGAAAATGCTTCGGTCTGTATGGATAAAGTCTAAAGCAAAGGTACTAATGACAATCAGCATAGCAACGGATAAAAGCTCCATAGTGGTATATTCCTCAAAGGAAGTTTCCTTGTCGGGAAGTACCAAGTCCGCAACCTGTATAATGTTCAGTTGTTTTTCTAAGCTGATAGACTGCTCCACATAACCATTACTGAATAATAAATGTGCAAAGTCATAGTCTGTAAAACTTTCGATATGGTCGGCTATACTGGTACTTAGTGGCGTATTCTCAACCCGTAATTCCTCAATCACTTTCATCAACCCTCGTACTTCACTATTGGTTACTGCACGAATGGCTTTTCTAAGGATTGGGAAGCGTTCCCCATCACGAGAGGAAATCCCCGTAAGGAATGTCAGAATATCAATAGCCAGTGATTCAGAATCTTTGGGATTTTTCATAATCACATAAGGGTCAAGTAAGCCTTTGTTTTTCTCATCAGAAGTCAGAGTGACGATATTGATTTCATGGGAAATCTCTGGCAAGGTTTCTTTCCATCTGCCACGTTCTGCTTTTGGGTCTACAATCACTGCTTGTGCCCCATAAAGCACCGCATAATAGACGATAAGGTTATTCGCAAAGGATTTACCACCACCCAGCGAACCAACAAAAGCCGACGCTAACGCATTGGTTACTGAACCCTTAACCCCTTGACTGGCAAGAGCAGGTTTCAGATAGACATTGCGTCCAGTATCTAAGCTGTAGCCAACATAAATCCCCTCATTTTCCCCCAGCATTTGAGTAGCACCAAAACCTAAACCAGCGAGGAAATCAGAGGTCACGTATTGAATATAATCATTCATATAACGCTTGCTGGCAGGTAAAAATTCTTCATGTAAGCCGAGCATATCCCCAAATGGTCGTACCAGTTTTACGCTTAAATCGTCATAAAAATCTTTCACTTCATTACAACGACGTTTGAGTTCGTCAAGATCATTTGCTGATACCCTTACCACATAAGACAGCTTGTACATAGATTCCTTGCTTTGGTCTAAATTGGTTTCCAGCTCATTCACACTTTCCAGAGCTTCCGCCACATTGGAGCTGGTTTCATTATCACTTTGCCAAGCGTGGTTATCCAAGTCTTTCAGTTCTTTCTTTTTATTGCGGACAGTAGATAGGGCTTTACGATTCGCTACAATTTCCACATTCATTGACGTATCAATCGGGAATGTAAATTGCTGTTGCTGGTAGTAGAAGATTTCAGAGGACGGGAAGTCCAGTTCTCCGACAATGCTGTTAATGGTAAAGTAAGCTACATAGACGGTTTCATCTTCCTGCTGGATTTTCAAATATCGCTGTTTTTCTTCCACCAAACAGCGAGTAGGCTTAATCAAGTCATAGTATTTAATCAGCGTTTCATTATCCAGCTTTTTCTTTGATAGATGGTACTCATACTCTTCATAGGCAGTGCCTGTCTGTCCGTAAAGGTGTTCAATCAGATAGCCGAAGTCGTCCTTATCTAACCTGCGGATTTTGAAACGACGAGAGATTTTATTTTCTAAGAGCTTTTCCATCTTCTGAAAACGCAGGATTTCATCATTACTCATACTAACAAAATCGCCCATCAGCTTATGGTTCACATCATAGACAAAATCAGACAAAGCATTTTTTGCTTCAACGGTAAGACTTTTCATAGAAAACTCCTGATCGTTGAGAAGCAACTTAAAGCCGATAAAGAAACGGTAGTTCACTTGATTTTCGCCAATCATGGATATTAAAGCGTCTGTCTGTTGGTCGATTTTGTCATAGGCAACCGCTTTGAGCTTGCCAGTGACTTCATTTTTGGAACGCTCTTGTGCAGAACGTATGCTGGATTCTGTACTGATTTGTAAAGCATGAATTTTGCCATCACGATTTTGTGCGATAAGCTGTCTGAAAGAATCATGCACTTGTATTTTCTGTTCTGGACTTAGAAATGAGTAATTGTAAGGAACAAGCTCATAGTAAGCATAACATTCCCCGTCTTTATTCCAGACGAGATTGTTTTCAATGTATTTAATTGGATATGCCATAAAATTCACTCCTAACTGCTGTAATGGCTTCTTGTGGCTGGTTTCTGCCAAGCGTTACTTTTTTTCCTGCATAGGTCAGCTTTGGTCGCAGTGCATAAGCAATGACAGACTTCAAAAATCCATAAGGCTTTTTACCATCAAAAGTTTTTGTAGACATAAACCATGTGAAAGCCACAGGAATCCCAAAGTATTTGAGAAATGCTCCCTCTATCATGGAAAGAGGGGGCAAGTTGCCAAGTATCATCACTGCAAAGAGTGACACGACAAACCATGTCATTTGCGTAAAGGTTATGGGAAACGGAAGTCTAAAATCATTGATAGAATACAGTACCTTTTCCACAGACCAGATACTGGTATAGCTTCGTATTTTCTTCATGTAATCAATCCTTTCATAAAAAATAGGGGTAGCTGATTGAGCCACCCCGTAAAATAGAAAATCTGCCAGTAGTAATGTACCGACAGATTTAATAGACGATTTCAAAAATCCCATGATTGGTTGAGATAAACGTTCCTGAAAGGTCTAAATCCCGACCATAGGCTTGATAATCAATATAGTTTTGAAGACTAGCTGGTACTTCGCCTAAAGCACCCGTTTCTTCAATGTAGTAGCGTGCCACGTCATACATATCATCACAATCGGAATGAATGATAATATCCTCTTGATGTTCGCTTAGTTCTTCAATGCTTGAAAAATGAGTGAGCAGAGCAGATAGCTCCGATTGTAATTCTTCGGGTAATTCCGATACCATTTCCCATAGTCGATTGAGTTCGCCAATGGAAGTGTATTCGTCAACCGTAAAGGGTAACTCGTAGTCATGAATGGCGTATTCCTCATATTCATCATTCAAGCCGATTTTCTCTTTGACTTCCTCAAAGTCAATGGGAAAGGTAAACCACGCACCGACCAATTCGCCCTCATTGTATTTGCCTAAATTCGCAATATAGACTTGCATATCGTCCATATATTCACGTCCTTTCTTTGTAGAGATTCAAAAATCCCTACCGCACTTCGTTTGGTGTACCATTCCTTTGCGGAACATAAGAAAACCACTTATATTCCACAAAAGAACGGTTTTATTTAAGCACCAATAATGCGATTGAATAGCTCTAGTAAAATGTCTTTTACTCCAGCAGCGTTGAAGACTAAGCCAACCGCAATAATCGCAATAATTAAAAAGCCAATCAGTTTGCTAAACTCACGCTTGAAGCCAAGATACAAGCCAATCACAACGATTGCTAAAAGCACCAGTGATTGAGCGTTTGATAGAAACCAGTTATAAAGGTTTTGTCCAAAATTCATAAAAATGTTCTCCTCTCTATATTCAATGAATTTGTATTTGAGTTATTTTTTTGTTGTTATCACGTCCTGTTCTTTTACTGACTGTTGCTTCAAAATCTGCTTGTGTCGGTCTGTCAGTTTCGCATGGTCGAGAATGTCTTTTACAACCTGCGTCTGGTTGATTTCATCAAGTTTAATCGCAACCTTTAAGGTCGGGGCAACTTGATGAGATAGCCAGTTCAGCGTCCTTTGGAAGGAGTAAGGCTCTGGTTTTGTGGTTAGTTTTAATCGTTCACGATTGTTCCCAATAAACCAAGCCCATTCTTCATTCAGTTTCCAATCAGAACGAGGTTTGGAATCGTCTTTATCTACAAAACGGATATACCGATTGATAATTTTAAAGGCGGTATGCTCTGGATTGTCATAGACGAGTAAATCACGGACTGCATAATAGGCACGCTCATTTTTCAATCGAATCTCAAAACGGTTTTTTACTTCTGCGTCTTCAATGGGAATATCATTTTTCTTGTACTGCTCGTAGTCCTTTTCATAGATACAGAAATAAACTTCACTTTGTAATGAACCGATATAGAGGGTGTTTCCCATACATTCCTTTTCCTCTTTGCGTACCAGTTCGCCACTGCGATAGCTTTTAAAACTGCGGAAGACGGAGATACATTCTTCCTGTTGGCACTTTTCAGTGAGTACAGGGATATTTAAAATCCCTGTCTTATCGTTAATGGCAAGGTCAAGGCGTTTCATCACACCGCCAGCCACCAAAACGTCCATAAAGAACTCATACCAGCTTCTTTGTTGTGCCAGAAGATAGCTTTCAAATTGTCTGCACCCACGACCTTTCAATTCCACCAGAACTCCTTTGTCCAGTTCATGGGAGCAAAGGACGAATATGTCGCCTAAAGCATAATGCTCTGAATAAGAATAGAAACCATAGTCCTCATGAAGAAAATAGGACAGTTTCAGTTGTAAGATGTTTTCGACCACCTGCTGTACGTCTGTTGTCGGAAAGCGAATTCTTACATAATCAAACAGCATTTCAAGGGGAGCGTCGGGATTGAAGCGTTCCAGAGCTTCCCAAAGGGACTGCTGTAAATCCTCTGATGGCTTGACTTTTCCTGTTTCAATATCGCTTAGATACTGCCTTGTAATACCAGTCGCAACAGCTAAACGGTTTTGAGATAGTCCATAAGCCAAGCGTTTTTCTTTTAAATGCTGTAACCAAGTTTGTTCATTCAGTAAAAATCCCTCCAATCAAAAAGGCGTATGTCAACTTTTAAAGCCCATTTGACATACGCTGAAATTTTGTAAATCCCTTGTAACCAAAGGATTTTCTAATGTTTTTTTGACTGTTTCCTGTCGATTTGTACCCCCCTGTTAGAAATAGTGGGAAAATATGAAAAAAAGCCCTTTAAAATGAGGCTTTTGAGGTGTATTTCCTTTTTTTTGGTAGCTAATTTGGTAGCCAAAGATATTTAGTCGATAAAATCACTTGATATGAGATTGAGTTTATCTGTTAATTCGGAATCAGCGTTTGGGTATAAATGACTATAAATGCTAAGTGTAGTTTTGACATCAGAATGACCTAATCGTCTTTGAATATATAGAGCATTTACATTATATTCATTAATAAGTAATGACGCATGGGAGTGTCTTAAACCTTTTGGTTGAATGTATTTAACTCCTGCACGTTTAGAATATTTTAGAATCTGGTCTCTAATACTACGTTTACGATATGGATTTCCATCAAGTGATAGAATGAATGGTATCTTGTCAACTTTTGCTTGTCGTTCTTTCCATTCCTTAAGTACATTTAGAGTATTATCATCAAGGCCAATGGTTCGTCTGGAGCTTTCAGTTTTTAGTTTGTTACGCCGAACCCAATTTTCACGGTTTATGTACTGTAAGTTGTGATTGATTGCTAGAGTTTTCTTTTCAAAATCTACATCTTCCCAATAAAGAGCAGTCGCCTCATTTACACGCATTCCTGTAAAATAATAAAGCCAAAAAAGTGTATAAACAAAGTGCTCAAAATAACTTTTTTTATCAAGTGATTGTATTACTTTTTGGAACTCGTCTTTTGTCCAAAAATCTATATGTTTTTTTATGATTGGAATTGGACTGATATTACTTGTGGGAATTTCATGAAAAATCAACCCATATTTTTTTGCAGTTTTCAAAACTTGATTAAGCAATGTCATCTTGTTTCTTGCATATGAATTTGAATATCTCTCTAATAAACCATTTCTATAATTAATCACATCATAAGTAGTAATTTCTCTAGGTTTTTTCTTACCAAAGTATTGAATAAATTCATTGAATATAACTTGACGTCTGTGTTCGAGATCCGGACTTGTTGTAGCGTAATAATTTGGCATAAAAACTTCTTCCATAAACTGCTTAAAAGTCCATTGAGTATGCTTAATTCCTCCTTTTTGTTGTATCTTATTCAAGGCTCTTGTACGTGCTTCAAAGGCTTCTTTTGCGGTTTGAAAACCACGTCTACGTTCTTGATAAGGTTTACCAGTAGCTAGGTCAACTCCAGCTTTAAAATAATAAGTATATTTGCCAGTCTTATCATCTTTCGTAACACCGGTATATCTAGTTTTTGACATGTAGTTCCTCCAATCCAAGTATCTCTGCTACAACTGATACTGGAACTGTTCCAAGTCCTTTATTATTATAAAAATCGAATCCACGTTCAACCATAATATGTTTTGCTTGCCGTAAAATATTATAAGCAGTCCATTTTGAAAAACCTAAGTCCATAATTTCTTGTACTGTCATAGTTAGCTTATCGTTCATAAGTCAGTTTCTCCTTTACTAGTAAGTTCTAGGAATTCTCCTATTAATTGTTTGAGTTCATTATTTAATCGTGGGGTTTGTTCTTTAAGTGCATCTTGTAGTTCTAAAGAAAATGAGCTACTATCAAATGCTTTTAGGTGTTTTCTAAGTCTGGTCTTTTTCACTCTAATAGTGTTAGGTTTCAGGTAGGGGAATAATTCGGGTAAGAGTGCTGGTTCATGAAGAAAAATATAGGCAAATGCTTTGCTATCATCTGGAACACTTGAAAGACTAAAAAAGCTAAAATTCTCCAATCGTTTAGAAATCTCTGAAATGGTTTCCTCGTTTATAGCCTTTGTTCGTAGTTGGAACTCTAACCGCCACCAAAAGGGTTTGATTTCTATATCTAATTTATCAGCTCTTTTGTGACTTAGTACCTCTATATTCTTATCGTACAAACGTACTTGAACGTTACTACCACTTGCCCCCCAGTATTTACTTTCTATATTGCCCCCTCTACCGTAGAATATTTTATGACTAACCCCTCCTTTGATATGTTGTAAAAAAACTATTTCTGGCCTATTAAAGATATCAAAAGCAAGATCTAATCGTGACAGTCTAATTTCTAATCGATTTAATCGAGCGTAATTCATAATCTGCCTCCACACTTGTAAACCCTCAAATTCTTTTAGTGAGTTTGGGTTGAAGTCTAGGCGTATGACTTGATAACCACCATAATCAGAAAGTTGGAAGAAAATTAGATTTATACTATCTTCGTTTATCGTTTTATAAAGAGTAAAATAGTCTTCTTTTAGATTTTCTTGAATACTAAATTCTTGAATTATATTATCGAGTGATTTTCGTAATTCACGAAATATTCGTCTAAGTGATTGGTTCTCACTATCAAAGATTACTGTTAATCGGTCAATGCTGATATAAATAGATTTTTCTAGTTTTGATAAATCTACTTGACTTTGATATTCTCGTAGAGATTGAATGGTATTTTTCAATGTAACGCCTCCTTTCTATGCTTAAAATCTGCGTAATTCGTTGCTACTATTGATTTTTGCCGACGACTCGTTACTTAGGGCGTTGCCTTAAGTGTATCTGATTGCTGGCTGTTAGAAACGCCAGTTTTTATGTTAGAGATTGGGAGAACTTCGAGCTTCGGGCGCTCTGCCTTCGGCCCGCGCCCTTGCACTTGTCTCCCAATCTCTAATTTATTAGTTTTTAAACTACCCAAAATACTTGTCTAGAAACTGCGAGAGCAATTCAAGTGCTCTAAGCTCAATTTCTTCATTTCGAATATCTTCAAATTCATTATCATTTACTTGAATATATTCTTCTAAACTAGGCGAATAAAAAGAATGAGTATTGTTAATTTTGTTGTTTTGAAATGTAAATTGTGTTGATGTCATAATATCCTCAATCTAGCCATATTTCGCTTCTTATGGACTTTTTATTACCATTTTGGTATAATTGTATTGGTTTTAAACGAAAGCCTCAGAACGCTTTGCAGAGCTTTCTGGGGTGTTTTTGCATATTCATAAGCTAACTAGTATTACCTATTTTGTATGCTTTGTTTTTATATAACCATTTTGGTTATAAGTCAATAGAAAAACGAAAGGAATTTTAAAATGTTAAAAGACAATATAAAAAAAGCCCGACTAGATGCAGGACTTACTCAATTAGAAGTTGCTGAAAAGTTAGGTGTGGCTCAAGCTCAATATGCTAGGTGGGAGAACGGGGGGAGAAATCCAAGGGATGATACAGTAGAGAAACTAGCTGAAATCTTAAATACTTCTTTTGAGATTCTTAAAGGACGAGATGATGGCCTTGAGGAGATAGTTAGTTTATTGAGAGAGCATGAATTAACAGAGGAAGATAAAAACCAAATTATTAGTCTTTTACAGGACTTCTTAATAAACAAGTCAAAATAATGCATTGGTTGGAGGATTAAAAGTAAATAACATCCGAGAACAAAAAAAGCAAGCTAAAGCATTTATTAAACGCTGGGAAAACCGTGGCAATGAAAGACAAGACAGTCAGTCATTTTGGCTTGATTTGCTCCAATCTGTTTATTGAATTGATAAATGAGAAGATTAAAGCGTTGTAGGAAAATAGATATTTTATGAGGAGGCGAGGCAACTTGAAAGAATATATTGTAAGTTTGGAAAAAGAAATAATCAAATCTGAATTTGAGGGGGTGTTTTTATGTCAACAATTAAAATTGAAAACCTTACTTTCTCATATTATGGCTATGTAAAACCTGTATTTGAAAATGTATCATTTTCATTTGATACGAACTGGAAAACAGGGCTAATAGGAAGAAACGGAATTGGGAAATCAACACTATTTAAGCTGCTTCTAAACCAAGAAGTTTATAAGGGGAAAATCAGCAAAAGTGTTGACTTTATTAAATTCCCACCCAATTTAAGTGATACTTCAAAATTAGGGATTGAGTTATATAGAGAACTAATATCAGATGAGGAAGAATGGAAATTATTTAGAGAACTTCATTTGCTAAATGTAGATGAGAACCTTGTTTACAGAAAGTTTGAAACACTATCCAAAGGAGAACAAACAAAAATCCTTTTGGCTATTTTGTTTACAAGAGAAGATGGTTTTTTACTTATAGATGAACCAACAAACCATTTAGATATGGATGGAAGAAAAAATGTCAGTGAATATCTGAAAAGTAAAAAAGGTTTTTTGCTCATATCTCATGATAGAGATTTTTTAGACGGCTGTATCAATCATGTTATTTCTCTTAACAGGAATTCTATTGATGTTCAATCAGGAAATTTTACATCTTGGTATGAAAACAAATTGATGAAAGACCAATTTGAAATTAGTGAAAACGAGAAATTAAGAAAAGATATTAAACGATTAAAAGAAGCTGCAAGACAAAGTAAAACTTGGTCTGATAAAATTGAAAACACTAAAAATGGTGTGAAAGTATCAGGTGTAAAACCAGATAAGGGACATATAGGTCATCAGTCAGCCAAGATGATGAAAAAATCAAAGAATTTGGAAAAGAGACAAAATAAGGCAATAGAAGAAAAACAAAATTTACTAAAAGATATTGAAACAAAGGAAAGTCTATCATTGCATTCATTACATCATCATAAAAATCCTCTAATATCGGTTAGCAATTTATCATTATGCTATGGAGAAAGACAGATATTAAGCGATGTAAGTTTTGAGATAAAACAAGGAGATATAGCAGCTATATATGGGGGTAATGGTAGCGGAAAATCAACCTTGATTAAAATTTTATTAGGTCTAAATAACGAGTATTCAGGTGATGTAAAATTAGCAAATAATTTGAAAATATCGTATATTCCTCAAGATACATCAAATTTAACAGGTAGCTTAAATGAGTATATTCATCAGCAAGGTGTTGATGAAACATTGTGCAAAACAATTCTTAGAAAATTAGGTTTTGCAAGAGAATTATTTGAAATGGATATGAAGAACTATAGCGATGGACAAAAAAAGAAAGTTTTAATTGCTGTAAGTTTGTCAAAGGCAGCTCATATATTTGTTTGGGATGAACCATTAAACTATATAGATGTAATATCAAGAATACAGATTGAGGAAATTATAAAAGAAGCAAATCCTACACTCATATTTGTGGAACACGATAAGCGATTTGTAGAGGATATAGCCAATAAAATCATACGATTATAAACTAAATTAGAACTCCCGGTTTGTCGAGATAATACCTTTTAACGATAACCTTATGCTATTGTTAAAAAGAATGAAATTCTAGTAATTAAGGGAGATAGAAAAAATGGCTTCAAGTAAAGAATATTTAGATTTCATTTTAGAACAACTATCCGAGTTGGAAGAAATAACATATAGAACAATGATGGGCGAATATATTGTTTATTATCGCGGAAAAATTGTTGGTGGAATTTATGATGATAGGTTTTTAGTGAAACCTGTTGAATCTGCAATAGCATATATGCCAAATGCAAAGTATGAGTTACCATATGATAGAGCAAAGGCAATGCTATTGGTAGATGATGTTGACAACAAAGAATATTTAACTGGCTTATTAAATTCGATGTATGATGAGTTACCAGCACCAAAACCAAAGAAAAAGAAATAATCAAATTAGAATTTACGAGGATAAAATAAGTCATATATATGTAAAATTGTTGACAGTAGTAGTTAATTTTTCAGAAACTCAGTAATAATGTATATTACTAAAAATCATATTAAAAATAATTCAAATTTATTGGTAGCCTTTTGGTAGCTAAACAGACAAAAGTTAATATCTTCATAAAAAAATACAGTTAGAGAATGTTGATTTATCAGCATTCTTTTTTATTTCAAATAGTTTCTCGGAATTAGATACGGGGGGTTAAGTGCTGGCGTGGCTATTGCCACACCAGCCAGCAAGATCAGTCCACACCTGCGACTTCCGCTTCGCACGTCGCCTGCGTGGACTGTCTGCTGTTGGATAACTTTTTAATTTCCTCCAAGAAATCATATCCTTTTGGTACAAGGGGAGTATAAAACTCTGATATGACACTTGTTCCTACATCAACATAGCCACGACCTTTGATTCGCTTTAAGAAGAAATCCTTTTGTACGTCACTGCCAAACATCATGCCATAGCCCATTTCAGACATACGACCTAAAGCCACTCTGAAATTAAACTGATCACGGATTCCGTCGCCTAAATATTTTGCGTCTGGACGTTGACAAGCCAGTATTAGAAAGAAGCCAGCTTGACGACCTAACATGACAATCTGTTTCAGCTTATTCATAACTGCGGTGTTTTCTTTTGTTCCCAGCATTTCCATGAAAGCGACGTATTCATCAAAGATTAAGAAGTGTGCCGGGAGACCTAAGTAAGCATAATTTTTGCCAGTCTTATAGTTCTTCATCTGCTTCATTTCCTCACTACGTTTCATCATTTCTTCATAGAATGTTTCAATGCAAGAAAGCAAGTCTTCTTTTCTATAGTAGACATTTGCCATCACAGAACCTAAGTCCGCAAGGTCAGCATTTTTCGGGTCAAGAATATACAGTTTTGAATCTGTATGAAGCAAGGCTTCAATCAGTGTCAGTATAAAGTAAGTTTTACCGCCACCTGTACCACCAGCAATCAACATATGAGGGAGCTTATCATATTCCCACCATACGTTTTTCATTAAGCGAAGTTTACCATCTTTAGCTTCTACTTCATCAATAGAAATACGACTGGCTATGGTGTCATAGAGCAAAGTATATTCCACATAGGAATCCTTTAACTCTTTATCCGTCAGCTCACAGTACAAGCCACTCTCTAATTTCTTTTCCAAGTGTAAGAGTTGGTCTTGATATTTTCCCAGCGTGATTTCCACCCGTATCTGTATCAAGCCATTTTTAAGTCGATAATACATTTTAGGGAAGTAGGTTATCTTTTCCTTTGTACGACCAGCACTATCTTTAAAGAAACCCTCTGTTTTGACCTGTTCAGATTCATACCACTTGTTTTCAAGTATCATCTTTGCCAGTTTTTGACGGTGGTAAAGTTGTTTAACCGTATCATAGCGAACCCGTTTGAATACAAACGCTACCAGCAAGCAGATAAGAATTGCGACACTGAAACTGATAATTAAATAGGGAATGTCAATCTTATCTGCTTGTGATAGGTTAAAATCCTGCCAGTTGATCTGCTGGATTGTCTTCACATGAAACAGTCCGACAACCAGCAGGAAAACAGGCAGGAGTGACGCTATCGTAAAATGAAAGACTAAATCTTTACCAGATGGGCGAATCCTTTTACCACGCTGTTTCATGCGAAAAAGTCTCCTTTCTACCTAGCGACTATTTGTCTTGTGTCGGTTCTTTCTTTGCTTGTGGTTGAGCTTTGAATGAACTAGAATCCTTTGTCAGCACAATATCGTCTGCCTTGATATACCAGTCAACATCTGCTCCTTGATAGGTGGCAGTAGCAACGGTGTCCGCAATGGGATTGATAAGTTCCACCCGTGCGTTATAATCAAACTCTTTCAAAGGCACGCTGGCAGGAATACTTACTTGAATCATGCGTCCTTGTCCTTTGGATTTTAAGTCATAGGTACGTTCCTTGATTTCATCTGAAACCGACCCGTCTTCATTTTGGATTCTCACTTCACGACGTAGAGCAGAGAATTTCAATTCTCCAAAAGTCGTGTCTTTATCTAATACAATGCCATTTGCTAATCTCATCATTTTTCCTCTCTTTCTTTATTCTTTTATCATGTCGTCAGCATGTAAAAGGTAATTTGTAAAACCACGAGTGCCGATTTTGTAGCCCTCTGCGGTAATACGTGGATTGACTAACTTCACACGTTCCTCAAAGCCGAAATGTTTTTCGCCAGCTTCAGCAGGAAGCACCACCACAATATCATCTGCTCTTTGAACATCAGAATAGAGATTATAGCTTCTTGATAAGACAGTTAGCCGTCCGTTGATTCTTCGCTGAACGACTTTATCCTCGCCAGCAAATTCTAAATTGCCGAATGTTTTTTCCATGTTGGGAATCACAAATTTAAGTTCCATATTTTTACCTATCCTTTCTTTTTTATTGGCTGAATGAATGTTTGATGGTCTTAAAGAGTGGGGAACGACCTTTTGATTCTTGATTTTTTGTTTTCATAAGTTCACTTCCTTTCAAAATCGGGTAAAAAAATAGACACCTCATTTTTTGAAGTGTCTACCTATTAAATATTCAAATTTTATTGGAAGTATCTTTATATCTTCACTTTTCAAGGATAAATCGTCGTATCAAAGCTCATTCATAAGTAGTAAATTAGTAGTAAATTGAGTGGTTTTGACCTTGATAAAGTGTGATAAGTCCAGTTTTTATGCGGATAACTAGATTTTTATGCTATTTTTCTTTGAAAATGTTAACCATCTATTTTGTAACTAAAAAGATAGCCTCATACAAAGCTATCCTTTGATTCTCATCAATGCGCCAACATTTCTTGAGCGATTTCTTGGCCAGATAGGTTATCTGGGTAGTAGGTTGGCCAGTTATCCATTTCTTCAAAGAGGGCTTCTTGGCTTGTGCCTCCAAAGAAGATATGGAAATGTTCTGCCTTAACTGGGGCGATATTGTGGTCACTAAACTGAACATACTTGAACTGTCCAGCGTCTGCATCTGTGGCTTCAAAGAGGAAGCGCACGCCACGATTGCCTTTCTTGTAAGTCAAGATTTTCTTACCAACATACTTGTAGGTGAATTTCTTACTTTGTCCACCTTGAACAAATTCCATAGTATTATCAGAAATGTTGATCTTAGTGACATCTGTCTGATAGCCTTTTGTATAGTAAGCCTTGTACTCAGCCTGAGTCATCTTACCAGTCAACTTAGACTTGTAGTCAAAGACTTGGTCAAACGTACCATCTTCAAGGAAAGGATAAACTGATTGCCAGTTACCTACATAGTCACTCAAGGTGCGGTCCTTGACGTCTGCATCCTCGAAGTAACCATTTTGAACTGTCTTGGTATCCTCTGCCTTTTCAGGCTCAATTGCTGGGCCTTCTTGGTCCGTTGTTTGTTTCAGAGCCTTGAGGTTTTTCTCCATAACGGAGATGTAGTTTTCGCCAGCCTTGGTATCCTCTTCTGTCAGACTTTCTAAAGGATTGAGGACATCTGTTTTGACACCTGCTTCTTTTGAAAGTGTGTTAGCAAGTGCTTGTGAAGCATTTTCTTCAAAGTAGATATAGGCAATTTTATTTTTCTTGACGTACTCTGTCAATTCTGCCAGACGAGCAGCTGATGGTTCTGCATCTGGAGAGAGACCTGAGATTGCGACTTGTTTGAGTCCATAGTCCAAGGCAAGATAGTTAAAGGCTGCGTGTTGAGTCACAAAGCTCTTTTGTTTGGCTTGAGACAAGCCTTCTGCATAAGCCTTATCCAAGGCTTGCAATTTTTCGATATAGGCAGCAGCATTCTTTTCAAAGGTCTCTTTTTTATCAGGATAATCTGCTGACAAGCTATCACGGATGTGCTCTACAAGTTTAACGGCACGAACTGGTGATAACCAAACATGGGGATCGTACTCATGGTGATGGCCTTCTTCTCCATGGTCATGGTCTCCCTCTTCTTCCTCACCACCTGGCAAAAGCAACATATCGCCTGTCGCCTTGATGGTTTTGACCTTTTTCTTATCCAAAGTATCTAGCAATTTAGGGACCCATGTTTCCATGTTTTCATTTTCATAAACGAAGGTATCTGCGTCTTGGATTTTGGCAACTGCCTTGGCAGACGGTTCATATTCATGGGGTTCTGTACCAGCACCGATGAGGAGTTCTACATTAGCAGTATCTCCTGCGACTTGCTTGGTAAATTCATAGACAGGGTAAAAGGTTGTCACAATATTTAGTTTGCCATCTGCCTGCTTTTGATTGGAACAAGCCACTAAAAACAAGGCACATAGACTGGCGAACAATAAGCTAATTTTTTTCACGTTAGTCTCCTATTTGATAAAACGTCTTACTAAACTAATGAGTAAAAAGACAGTTACAAAAATAATGGTAATACTTGCACTTGCAGGTGTTTCTGCATAGTAGGAAATGTAAAGTCCTGCTACCATTCCCAAAAATCCAATAGCACTGGCAAGCAGCATAACCGATTTAAAGTTTTTCCCCAGACGCAGGGCAATACTAGCTGGCAAGACCATAATGGTCGATACCAGAAGAGCTCCCGCAGCTGGAATCATAAGGGCAATGGCCACCCCCGTCACCATGTTAAAAAGAATGGACATGGTACGAACTGGCAAACCATCCACAAAGGCCGTATCCTCATCAAAGGTCAGGATATACATAGGACGAAGGAAGAGAAAGGTCAAAATCAAGACAACCGCCGCAATGACAAAGAGGGAAATGACCTGCTCTTCGCTAATAGTCACGATTGAACCAAAAAGGTACTGGTCCAAACTCATAGAACTAGAGCTTTTACCCTTGCTCATGACAATCAGAGAAACAGCCAGACCTGTCGACATGAGGATAGCTGTCCCGATTTCCATAAAGTTCTTGTAAACCGTACGGAGATACTCCAGGAAGACTGCCGCAATCAAGACAATAGCAATCGTAGAAATAGTCGGAGAAATCCCCAGAACCAGACCAAAGGCTACACCCGAAAGCGAGACGTGGCTGAGGGTATCACTCATCAAACTCTGACGACGCAAGATAAGGAAGGTCCCCAATACCGGCGAGAAAAGACTCATGGCAATAACGGCCAGAAAGGCACGTTGCATAAAGTCATAAGATAACAAACTAAGCATGGCCCACCTCCTGATCATTCTCATGAACGTTGAAACAACGCCATGGTGAGTCTTGGTTACGGACTAGATGGATATTGCGATCCGCATAATCCTTAACTTCTTCAGGGTCATGGGTAATCATCAAAACAGCCTTGCCATGATGATGGGCGCTGTGGTGCATGAGTTCGTAAAATTCATTTTTACTTCCTGCATCCATCCCCGTTGTCGGCTCATCTAGAATAAACACATCTGGATCCGAAGCAAACATACGCGCAATCACCGCTCGCTGCTTTTGTCCTCCAGATAGAGACCCCAAGCGTTTGTCTCGATGTTCCCACATACCAACTGAGTCCAAACTAGCCTTGATATGCTCCTCATCATGAGCATTCAAACGACGGAACCAACCCTTTCGTGGATAGCGACCCGACTTGACAAATTCATAAACCGTACTTGGAAAACCAGCATTAAAACTGGCAATCTGCTGGGGAAGATAGGCTATTCTCAATTTCTTACCCTGCGTATTTGTCTTTGAAATGGTCACCTTTCCAATGCGTGGCTGAAGGATTCCAAGACTGGCCTTAATCAGTGTCGTCTTAGCTGCCCCATTCTCCCCTGTCAAGGTAACAAATTCCCCACTATCAACACTATAATTGATATGTTCAAGAACGGGCTCCTTATCATAATAGAAGGATAAATCCTCTACCGTAATGTATCTCATTATTTGATTTCTCCTACTAAAGCAGTCAAAAACCGCTGAATAACTTTTTGTTCATTTGGAGTAAACTGAGTTGCCACTTGTTCATAGGTTAAAAGTGTATGCTCATGGTGATGATGGTGCTCCTCAGCGATTGGACGAGCCAAATCAGTCAACTGATAAAAAATCACACGCGCATCCTTAGGATCTTTAGATGTTTCCAACATCCCTTCCTTGACCAAAGACTTAATGGCCTTGGTAACCGCCGCCTGACTGACATTGAGGCGACGGGCCAACTCTGAATTTGTTAAAGATTCCTCTGACAAGAGCATGAGAATGTGCTCCTGAGTATTGGTCAGGGCTACCTCGCTAGTGCAATGACCTATTAGGATTTCATGCTGATTTTCCGCCTGCAAAATCACCTCATTTAAAAAGGCATCGATATCCTTCGCTAGCTGTCTCATATCTGACTCCTTTCCTTTTAGACTTCTCTTTTTTAAGAGAAAATACTATTCTTTAAAAAAAAAAATTATTTACTGGTTAATTATATCACAACCAAAAAAAGAGTCAAGAAAAAACGTGAAAATAGGCTTCATTCTTGAACTCTTCTATATTATGATCTATTGAAATTCTTTGACATCTCCATCATAAGTCGCCCAATCTTTGCTGAAAAAGCGCTCATTCAGATGGTAAGTCGGAGCTGGTGTGGGATTGGATAGGAAAGGATCAACTGCCTTGTCAAAAGCCAACCAACCCAACCAACCAAGGTGAATGGTATCCTTCATAAAGAAAGGCTCCCCGCCATCCTTAGAAAAATCTGCTATATTGGTAAAACCTTGACTTTCTAACTGATAACGAATCTTTTGCACCGTTTGTTGGTACATATCCTCTCGTAAACCAGCATAGTCCATCCATTTTTTATTAACAGGTGGAATGATAAAAATCGGGTTTACCTTGGATTTAGAAAACTGTGTCAACACTAACTGCAAGTCATTATATTCTGGCGACTTGAGATAGGTAAAATTTTTCTGAGAATCCTTTAATTTATTCAAATCCTTCTTAATCTGTGTATTATAGAAATAATTCTCCATTCCCAGATCATTATTAGAAGTATTCTTTTCTGCATCTGCTTTGACAACATCTTCTATAGCTTGATAAGAAAACTGATCTGGCAAGGTCTTTAAATACTTAGCTACATGCTTATCGTATTTGAAATAGCCTCTAACCGAAAACTGACCAAAAAAGGAAGCTTGACGTTCATTAAAACGAGCCAATAATTCAATCATTTCATTGTCTGCCGTCGACAATTCTTCTTTACTTGCCAACTTCTGAACCAGGTCCTTCATAGCTACATTTGGAAACTGCTGTAGTAAGCGGGTCGCTGCATATTGACTAGCCTGATCTCCAGATTGATGTTCCAGAAAACTCGTCAACTGATCCCCATTAAAATACTGCTGGAAGGCTGCTGGCTCATAGCCATTTTTACTAAACCACTGGGGCGAGATGACATATACAACTTGTTTATTCTCCAGTTGTGGCAACATCTGTTGCATCCCAAAATACTGGTTGAGCGATGCAGCTCCCCTCTGTCCTAAAAGATAGGGGCGATAAGAGCGGTTGTATTTCTCAGCCAATACCGCAGGATGGGCACCGTCAAAACGAAGCCATTCACTGGACCCTAGAAAAGGAATAAAACGCATATTTGGATCTGTAAGAGCCCTTACTTTTTGGCTTCTCTCTTTAAAACTCTCTACACTAACAGAAGCCGCCGAATATTTCTCCTCCGTCAGATTATGGCTTGTTGTACTTGGATAAAAAAAGATGAGTAGAAGAACCAAAAATCCAGCTATGAAGATGGGCCCGAAAATCATCCATAAGCGTTTAAGCATTTTGTAGCTCCACAATACCAGCTATGATTTTATTGGCTGTATTCCAGTCGTCGCGACCAAACTCTGTTACAGGAACGCGAATGTCAAAACGGTTTTCAATCTCCACAATCAACTCTACCGTTCCCATACTATCCAAGACACCTGCATCAAAAAGATCTTCATCCATCATGTCAGAAACATCTTCCATAAACAACTCATCAATAATTTCGATAACTTCTGATTTGATATCCATATTTTATTTCCTTTATTTTTTAAACCATAAATCATTCAAGAATCCAGAAAAGATTAAGAATGACAGCATGACGACATGGAAGGTGATAACCATGCCAAGCAACTGAATCCAGCGATTCTCAGGTAGAGCAGGCTTCCCTGCTTTTTTCCGTTCCTTATTGAGTGTTTTTTTCTTACGAACCCAAGCGTCATTGATGACCAAACCCAATCCATGAAAGAGTCCATAGGCGATGTAGTACCAGGTCACGCCATGCCAAAATCCCATAATCAGCATATTTACAATGTAGGCCACACTTGAGGTTACATTGCGATTCTTAAAGACCTTCTTTCTGGTTAACACCATGACCATTCGCATAAAGACAAAGTCACGGAACCAGAAAGAGAGACTCATATGCCAGCGATTCCAAAATTCCTTTAAATCCCTTGATAAAAAAGGCTTATTAAAGTTGATGGGGCTACGGATTCCCATTAAGTTTGAGATAGCCAAGGCAAACATAGAGTAACCTGCAAAGTCAAAGAAGAGCTCCAAACCAAAGGTATACATAACTGCCAAGGCATAGGGGTTAAAGAAGCCACCTGACTGCAGGGCTAGATTCTTCAGAGGAGGTAGTAAAGTTTCTCCTAAAACATGAGCCAGGATAAACTTGTACAAAAATCCCCACATGATATAGCGAACGGATTCTTCCAGCATATCCATCAACTCATCTCGCTCAGGAATGGTCTGATAATTTTCATTAAAACGCTTAAAGCGATCGATTGGACCACTTGAAAAAGTCGGCATGAAGAGAAGAAAACGGAGGAATTCCCAGAGGGTAAAATCCTTAATCACTCCATCTCTCAGCTCGATGATAATTCCAACCGAACGAAAGGTCAGGTAAGAAATTCCCAAGAACCCAAGCAAAGACTGCGTTCCATTGATAGCTGGCTGCACCTTGACAAAGATAATCGGAAGGAGGGACAGAAAACTAACTAGGTAGAAGACCCACTTTCCATCCTTACTTTTTCGATAATGCTTGTAGAAGAGTAGGAGCAATATTTCCCAGCAAAGGTAAGTACCCAAGGCAGCTAGTTGATTGGTCTTTCCACCCACCAACATGGTGATGATAAAGAAGAGACTTACCAGCACTTCATACCAGGCAAAGCGTTTCTTGAAAAAGAGGCCTACAAAGATGGGCAAGGTTGCAGCAATCACATAAACAAAATACTGAGGATTGCCATATGGCTCTAAATGAGGAAGCTGTTGAAAGAACTCCATCATCTCTTGTTCACCTCGTTAATCAATCCTTTGATGTCAATTTTTCCATTTGGAGTCAGTGGCAAACTGTCTCGATAAAGGAATTTAGACGGCATCATGTAGGACATCATGATATCTGTTAAATCTTCCTTGATAGCCTTGGTAATATCAATATCTCGCTCAAACTGCTCACGAACACCGTCTTTCAAGATGACATAAGCCAATAGATTTTGCACCTTGTGGTCTTTATTATAACGTGGCACAGCTACAGCAGACTCGATAAAGCGAGACTTATTGAGGTTTTGAGAGACATCTTCTAACTCAATGCGGTAACCGTTAAACTTAATCTGGAAGTCCATGCGTCCGCCGTAGAGAAGCAAGCCTTCATCTGTCATAGTTCCCACATCTCCTGTATGGTAGGCTGGTAGACCTTCAAACTCAAAGAAGGCTTCTGCCGTTTTTTCAGGATTGTTCATATAACCTTTTGAAACGGCTGGTCCAGAAACAATGATTTCTCCCTGTTCACCATTTGGCAGTTTCTTGCCATTCTCATCAATGATAAAGGTTGGAGAATCAGCCTTGGTATAGCCGATTGGTAGGCGTTTGAGAGTCGCTAGCATCTCGTCTGTCACAGCAACTGCTGACAGGGCTACTGTCGCTTCTGTTGGGCCGTAGGCATTGATAATACGGGCATTTGGGAAACGTTCGCGTAGTTTTTGAGCCGTTTTAACCGTCAATTCTTCACCATCAAAGTAGAAATGCGTGATTCCAGGCATTTTCTCACTATTAAAGTCTTCTGACAACATGGCCATATCCGCAAAAGAAGGGGTTGATGTCCAGATAGCGATTGGCAATGAAAAGATGGTCGCAAAGAGTTGCTTAAAGTCCTGAGTAATAGCTGAAGGAAGAGCGAAGAGCGTACCACCCAGTGCCAAGGTCGGTGCCCAGTACATGACAGACAAGTCAAAAGAATAAGGTGGCTGAGCCAGCATTTGCGAACGACTTGGCGTCGCAAATTCCTTGTCCGTAATCATCCAATTGGTAAAGCTGAGGAGGTTATCATGGGAAATCTGTACTCCCTTTGGCTTACCAGTCGTACCAGAAGTAAAGATGATGTAGTAGTTATCATCACCCTTGACTGGATGCGTGATCTCATAGCTAGTCCCTTGAGCAAAGGCTTCTTGCACCTGAGCTAGATTCATCATTGGCGTAGAAACCTGCTCCAATGGAAAGTCTGAGATGGCAATAATCAAGCTTGGCTCTGCTACTTCTAAAATAGCTGAAACTCGCTCCAAAGCCGAATGGCTATCAATGGGAATGTAGGCATGACCTGACTTAGTCAGCGCTACAAAGGTTGCCAACATTTCATATTCTTGGCCACCAAAAACAACCACAGGAGACTTCTCAGGCAAGCCTAGTTGGTCAATGGCTGCAGCCAAACTATCCGAATCAGCCTTCAAATCTCCATAAGTGTGTTCCTGACCCAAAACATTATAAACAGGATAGCTAGGCTGGGTCTGAGCAAAATGCTCAATGGTTTCAATCATATCTGCTATTGGTTTATTTGACACAATAGGGATTCTCCTTCAAGTTAAAATTCATTATAGATAAAGCTTCCTTGACCCTGACCAAGATAGCTAAAAAAGTAAAGCAGCCCCAGAAAGATAAGAAAATACAAGGCTGTCCGACCAAGAAAGAGGTACAATTCTTTTCTCTGTTTCATCAAGAAAAACCATTCATTTCTGTAATTTTTAGCTAAAATAAGAGTGATTCTTACTAGCTTATTTTTCTACCATTGTACCACTTTATATAGTATTTTTTCAATTGTTTGCCGTAGATTTTCATTATATTTAAGCTAATTTTAAAATTATGCGGTTTTTCTATGTATATTTTTAAAAAAGCCTGAGATTTTCATCTCAAGCTTTTCAACATAATTGTTTTCTAGATTAGAAAAGCGAGAATACAAGCACGGCCAAGGCTGCACCGATAACAGGTCCCACAACTGGAATCCAAGCGTAAGACCAATCTCCGTCTCCCTTGTTTGAAATTGGCAAGATGCTATGCATGATACGAGGTCCAAGGTCACGCGCAGGGTTCAAGGCACAACCTGTTGTTCCACCTAGTGATAGAACGATACCGACAATCAAAGTTCCCACTGCGAAGGTTCCGATTCCTGCTTGAAGGTCATAAAGTCCCAAAGCAAAGATTGTTAATACCAATACAAAAGTTCCTAGGATTTCACTAATCAAGTTTGATACAGTATCTTTTATAGCTGGTCCAGTACTGAAGGTTGCCAGGATATTGCCTGCATTTTCTTCTGCCTCATAATGCGGCTTGAATTGCAACCAAACCAAAATCTGACCGAGCATAGCCCCTGCGAACTGGGCTAAGATATAAGGCAAAACGGAAGCCCAAGGTAAATCACCTTTTAAAGCCACACCAATTGTCACAGCTGGGTTTAAATGAGCTGGACTGAGCGTACCAGATACAAAGGCCGCAACGGCTACAGCAATTCCCCATCCCATAGTGATGACAATCCATCCTGAATTGTTACTCTTGGTTTTGGGAAGAACCACACCTGCTACAACACCATTTCCTAGGAGGATAAGGATTAAGGTCCCCAAAAACTCTCCAAATAATTCTTTCATCATATCGTTGTCTCCTTTTAAAAGAAGGAGAGAGAAGGCAAGGAACGCTTGCTTCCCTCTCTTCTAGTTTTTCTTAATTTTTTAATTCTGCTAAATCGTTATTAGCAAGAGCTGCTTTTACATCAGCACGGTAAGTTGCTTTTTCTTCTTCTGACCAATCATAGAATCGTCCCATTTCATCCAGAACTGGCTCAACGATGCTATCCAAACTATCACGCATAAAGAGCATGTGGTTGGTGCGACGAAGGAGGAAGTCAACTGGGCTCAGAGCCAACTCATTGCGCATTGCATAGTGCAGAGACAAGGTATCAGCCAAACTAAGACCTGGTGCTTGTTCTAAACTATGAGCAAGGGCAAAGACCTTCGGTGCATTTGAACCGTAAAGATTTGCTAGGTAATGAGCTTCCTTGCTATCCAAACCACGTGACACTCCAAGTTGCGCAAAGGCTTCGATTTCTGAGTCCACATTTGCTGGGTTCAATTCCCCACCTGAAACAGGGTAAGTCTTAGAATTGATGAGTTTAAAGCTACGGTCAAATTCTGCTTTGAGGATGTCAACCACGCGCTCCATAGCTCCTTCAGCCATCTTACGGTAGTCTGTGATTTTACCACCAGCAAGGGTCAAGAGACCATTATCATCTCGGTCCAAGCTAGAACCACGAGAAACTGCAGATGGGTCCAAATGTTTCTCAGAGGTACTGCTTTCAAGCTTGCTAACAGCAGCCTCTACATCTTCACGAGTTTTTTCTTTAGAGAGATAAGATTCAACAGTCGTAATCAAGTTGTTAAAGCTTTCATCACTGATGGTTCCGTTATTTCCTCCATTGTAGTCAGAAGCGCTATTGCCTGCGATCAATGGACGAAGACCTGCCCAGCTGCTTTCGATATCATCAATAGTAATGTTGGCTTCTGGGAAGCGGTTATTGACAATGCCAAGTAGGTAATCTACATCTTCCTGCGTCACTTTTGGATGTTCCAAATCACCTGTGTAGTCTGTATCCGTTGTACCGAAGTAAGTCTTGTTTTCACGTGGGAGAACAAAGACCATACGGCCATCACCCAAACCTGTATCAAAGTAAACTGGCTGTGAAACCTTGATCTTGCTTGAATCCACTACCAAGTGAACTCCCTTAGTTGGACGCATTTGTGAGAATTGTGTTCCCTTATTAGACAAATTGCGCACCTTGTCGCTCCAAGGACCTGTTGTGTTAATAACCAGACGGGCCTTGATTTCAAAGACTTGGTCTGTCAAGAGATCACGAGCTACAACACCTGTAATCTTGCCACTTTCGTCAAATAGGAAGCCTTCTGCCTTCACGTGGTTAGCAATGAGGGCACCGTCCTGGTTGGCACGTTTGATGTTTTCGATCACGAGACGAGCATCGTTGTTACGGAAGTCAAGATAAACTCCACCTCCTACCAAACCTTCTTTCTTCAAGTTTGGCTGGCGTTCCAAGACTTCTTCCTTGCTCAAAACCTTGTTAGCAGCTGGTGTGTTGTTGACACCTGCCAAGAGGTCGTAAAGATCCATAGCTACTTTAAGACGGAAGAGGCTAAAAGTAGCTCCATCTTCATCGTAAACTGGCAAGAGCATTGGGTCTGGTTTCGGAATGTGTGGAGCGATTTGTTGAACCACTGCACGTTCAGAAACTGTATCTGATACCACTTCTACATCAAATTGCTTAAGGTAACGTAGTCCTCCGTGAACCAGTTTTGTTGAACGGCTGGATGTCCCTTCTGCGAAGTCCTGCATTTCAATCAAACCAGTATCTAGACCACTAGCTGCTGCCTGCAAGGCTACACCAGCCCCTGTAATTCCTCCACCGATAATCAAGAGGTCCAAGGTACGTTCCTGCATTTTTTGAATTGATAATTCACGTGTTTTCTTTGAAAATTCCATTTTTACACACTTTCTAACTAAGTCACTTTATTCTTCCAGTATTAGTCGTCTATTTCCGCAAAGACTTGGGTTGCTTTTACAGCCTTCTTCCAGCCCTTGTAGAGTTGTTCCTTGCGCGATTCGTTCATAGATGGCTCAAAGAGTTCTCCTGTCTCGTTCAAGAGTTTCAACTCATCCAAGTCCTTCCAATAGCCCACTGACAAACCTGCTAGGAAGGCTGCACCTAGAGCTGTTGTTTCCAAGTTTTTGGCGCGTGCGATATCGATTCCCAAAATGTCAGCTTGGAACTGCATGAGGAAGTTGTTCATAGCTGCACCACCATCCACCTTCAAGACTTGGATAGCTGTCTGAGCATCCACTTGCATGGTGTCGATGATGTCACGCACTTGATAAGCGATAGATTGAAGAGTTGCCTTGATAAAGTCTTCTTTAGTTGTTCCACGAGTTAAGCCAAAGACAGAACCGCGAGCGTTTTGGTTCCAGTATGGAGCTCCTAGACCTGTAAAGGCTGGAACAACATAAACTTCATCGTTGTTGTGAGAATCACGGGCATATTTTTCAGATTCTGGTGAATTTTCGACCATGCGAAGTCCATCACGAAGCCATTGAATGGCACTTCCTGCGATGAAGATAGAACCTTCCAAGGCATAGTAAACCTTGCCATTGATTCCGTAACCAATCGTTGTCAAGAGATTGTTTTCAGACAACTGCATTTCTTCACCAGTATTCATGATGATGAAAGAACCTGTTCCGTAAGTATTTTTAACCATACCTGGTTCAAAGGCCAACTGTCCAAAGAGGGCCGCTTGTTGGTCCCCAGCCATACCTGAGATTGGCACTTCTCCACCGTAGAAATGGAATGGGGCTGTCTTGCCGTAGATTTCAGAGTTAGAACGAACTTCTGGTAGCATAGCCTTAGGAATGTTGAGGATTTCCAAAATCTCGTCATCCCATTTGAGTTCTTTAATGTTATAAAGCATGGTACGAGCTGCATTTGAGTAGTCGGTCACGTGAGCCGCACCGTCAGTCAATTTCCAAACCAACCAAGTATCAATGGTACCAAAGAGCAATTCCCCTTTTTCAGCTCGCTCTTGCGCACCCTCTACATGGTCTAAAATCCAACGAACCTTGGTAGCAGAGAAGTAAGCATCGATGATCAAACCAGTCTTTTCATGGAATTTTTCCACATAACCTTGACTTTTTAGTTGTTCAGCCAAAGGTGCTGTCTGACGTGATTGCCAAACGATAGCATTGTAGATAGGAAGTCCTGTTTTCTTATCCCAGACAACCGTTGTTTCACGCTGGTTAGTAATTCCGATTGCTTCGATTTGATTTGGCTTGACACCACTTTCGATGAAAGCACCCGCAATAACTGACTGGACTGAGTTCCAAATTTCATTGGCATTGTGCTCTACCCAACCTGCCTGAGGGAAAATCTGGGTAAACTCTTTTTGACTCGAGCTGACCTTTTCTCCTTTTTTGTTGAAAATAATGGCACGAGAGCTTGTAGTCCCCTGGTCAATGGCCATGATGTATTTTTCTTGTGACATGTGCTGTCCTCCTGATAAAGATCTTGAGGATGTTTCCTCTTTACACTTACTAGTATACAAAATAAAGCGCTTTCTTGTTTATCAACTTTTTTTAATTTTTAAAAAAATGTGAGGAGATTGTGTGAATTTCACAAAAAGACCTGGAACGACCAAGCCTTTTAAGTGAATAATAACTGACGAATCGCTGCCAAATCTTCCATATCCAAGTCATTTTTTAAATAATAGACTGGTGTCTGTTCCTTCTTATGAATCGGGTTATTGGTAACCAGCAAATCATAATGTCGAGTTCGGTCATAGGCTTCAATGGTAATAAAACGATTATATTCCAAATACCGTTTCAAAATGGCTGCCATCCTTGAAAAGACAAGAAAACCAGATGTCAAATCCAGACCAATCCGCATATGCTGACCACCATTTTCAGCCATATATTCCATCAACTGAAGCCATTCCCAGAGAATTTTCTTATCCAAATCCGTCCCCTGCTGAAAGGCAGGTAGAGCATGAAAAATCTCCTCTGCCGTCCCCCTAAAATCATGTTCCATCAGTAAATATGGATGACGATTCTCTAACTTGTACTTGTAGCAATCCTGTAAAATATAGCCCTTATAAAGATAGACTTGAGCACAAAGCTGACTGAGTTCATAGGTAACATGGTCCTCTGTGTAATCACCCAGTAACTCCTCCTTCTTCATTTCTTGAATCAATTGCGTCAGCAAATCTGCCAACTGCCCTCCAAAACCAAGAATATACTCCATAGTATGAAGAGGAAGAATACGATGAGATAGGAGAAATGAGAAGAAAATCATCATCTCTCCATCCTCAGTTCCGAGAGGAAGGTGTTGCCCAGCAAAAAAGGACGGAGCCTTTCTCAGCAAACGAAGATAGAAAATATTGTCAAAATACCCTCGCATTTTCTCTTCTATGACTTGAAACTGACAGGCATTGACCCGAAGACGTTGTTGACTGATATGAGCCCAGAGAACCAAGTCCAATTTCTGCCCCGAAGATAAACTCGCACCGCAGATTTCTTCTAAAGTGGCAATCTCCTGTTTTCTCTCTGGTTTCTGCATGTGACCTTCCCATTCCTGACTCGACCAGACCTTGCGGAAAAGACAGAAATAGAAATAGCGAATCTGATGCTCTGGACCTCGCCAACGTCCATTTTGGATGGATAAGTCAAATTCTGACAAAATCTGATTTAAACTAGCTAAGTGGCGACCAAGCGTTGCCTCGCTAATCATCAATTCTTGAGCCAGTTGATGGGCTAGGAACTGTTGGTGATAGAGAAGATAGACCAAAATCTGGTATTTAACAGCATTCTCCAAAAACAAGCTCCGGATATCTCTCCCTTTGGTAGCTGCACCGATTGACAGACGCAGATTTTCATCTTCTAAGTGAATAGTCAGCTCTAAGCCACTATCCAAAGCCTTGTCATTAAGAAGGGTGACATATTTGGTTAGGGTTGCTTTTGAAAATCCTGTTTCCTCCATTACAGCCTTGACAGTCGTCTGAGACTCTTGTAATAGAAAGGAAAGGATTGAAAATTGGCCAGATTCGGCCTTTTCCATCAAATCTCCTAAATACATTTGTTACCCCTTTCATTTTCTACCTTAAGCATAGCATAAATCTTACAAATGCTGAAATAATCTGTTTCTCTTTTTATTTTCATGCTGATTTCCTGGTCCATTATCCTGAAAATCAGCAAACACACGGCTCCCCCTTTGGGCATTTTTATGCTAAAATAGTAGCTATGGATAAAATTATTAAAACAATATCAGAAAGCGGAGCCTTTCGTGCTTTTGTCCTTGACAGCACAGAAACCGTCCGCACTGCTCAAGAAAAACACCAAACCCAAGCTAGCTCAACTGTAGCGCTTGGTCGAACTCTTATCGCTAGCCAGATTCTCGCAGCCAATGAAAAAGGAAATACTAAACTAACAGTTAAAGTGCTGGGATCTAGCTCCCTAGGTGCTATCATCACCGTCGCTGATACCAAAGGTAACGTCAAAGGCTACGTTCAAAATCCTGGTGTTGACATCAAAAAGACTGCAACTGGTGAAGTCCTAGTCGGACCTTTTGTCGGCAATGGCCAATTCCTCGTTATCACAGACTATGGTACTGGAAATCCTTACAACTCTATGACCCCCCTCATCTCTGGGGAAATCGGTGAAGACCTTGCCTTTTACCTGACTGAAAGCCAACAGACCCCTTCTGCAGTCGGCCTCAATGTCCTTTTAGACGAAGAAGACAAGGTCAAGGTTGCTGGTGGTTTCCTAGTTCAAGTCTTGCCAGGAGCCAAGGAAGAAGAGATTGCTCGCTTTGAAAAACGCATCCAAGAAATGCCAGCTATCTCAACCCTTCTGGAAAGCGACGACCATATCGAAGCCCTCCTCAAGGCTATCTACGGTGACGAGGCCTACAAGCGTCTTTCTGAAGAAGAAATCCGTTTCCAATGTGACTGTAGTCATGAACGCTTTATGAACGCTCTTGCTAGCCTTCCAAGCTCAGACTTACAGGAAATGAAAGAGGAAGACCACGGAGCAGAAATCACTTGTCAATTCTGCCAAACAACCTACAACTTTGATGAAAACGACCTGGAGGAACTCATTCGTGACAAATCTTAATACACCCTTTATGATTGGCAATGTTGAGATTCCCAATCGTACCGTTTTAGCGCCTATGGCTGGCGTGACAAACTCAGCCTTTCGTACCATCGCAAAAGAGCTCGGAGCTGGACTCGTTGTAATGGAAATGGTCTCTGACAAGGGAATCCAATACAACAACGAAAAAACCCTGCACATGCTTCATATCGATGAAGGCGAAAACCCAGTTTCTATCCAATTATTTGGTAGCGATGAAGACAGCCTCGCACGCGCAGCAGAATTCATCCAAGAAAACACTAAGACCGATATCGTGGATATCAACATGGGCTGCCCAGTTAACAAAATCGTAAAGAACGAAGCTGGCGCTATGTGGCTCAAGGATCCAGACAAGATCTACTCTATCATCAACAAGGTCCAATCTGTCCTTGATATCCCCCTTACTGTCAAAATGCGTACCGGCTGGGCCGACCCATCTCTCGCAGTAGAAAATGCCCTCGCTGCTGAAGCTGCAGGCGTTTCTGCTCTTGCTATGCATGGCCGTACCCGTGAGCAAATGTATACAGGTCACGCAGACCTTGAGACCCTTCACAAGGTCGCTCAAGCTTTGACCAAGATTCCATTTATCGCCAACGGTGACATCCGTACAGTCCAAGAAGCTAAACAACGCATTGAAGAAGTCGGTGCTGACGCAGTTATGATTGGTCGCGCTGCCATGGGAAATCCCTACCTCTTCAACCAAATCAACCATTACTTTGAAACAGGAGAAATCCTACCTGATTTGACCTTTGAAGACAAGATGAAAATCGCCTACGAACATTTGAAACGCTTGATTAACCTCAAAGGAGAAAACGTAGCAGTTCGTGAATTCCGTGGACTCGCTCCTCACTACCTCCGTGGAACATCTGGCGCAGCTAAACTCCGTGGAGCCATTTCACAAGCTAGCACCCTAGCAGAGATTGAAGCCCTCTTGCAGTTGGATAAGGCATAGTCTCACATCTACAACTCACAAAAACGACAAAGCTCAAAAAATGAGTCTTGTCGTTTTTTATATGTTTTCATCTTGTAAATCTAATTGCTTCACTCTAGCTATATAGTAGGACATAATCAAAAACAAATTGAGGCTGATAATCCAAACAGACCATTCATGAAGAAAATGCATCAATACAGCCAAGCTGATTGCCCCCACTATGAAACTTCCCACAACAATCCCATAATTTAAGGCTTGACGACGGTATTCTTGGATATTTCCTTCTCTTCTAGCAATGCGATACAAAGCGGTCAACATCTTTCGGTAATTTCCAGACGTCATAAAAATGACATAGGGATGATCTTCAATCAAGCTACCCGTAAATGTTAGCATCATCATTCCTGTTCCAAAAGCGATGAAAGGAACTTCTAATAGAGGAGATCGTGAAAAGAAAGGCAAAATAAGTGTCCCAATAAATAAAGGAAGCAACATCTTAACTCGCCAGTAGGCCGTTTTGCGGTATTCTTTCATGTGTAGGGCAAACAGAAATCCTAGAGAAAAGAAGATAATTGAGCAGAATCGTAGCATCGTATTAATAACATTTGAGTCGTGCCAATCAGATATAAGTAGGAGAATATTCCCTGTCTGTGTCGCTACCAAACTACGGTATTGAATATGGCAAAACACATCCAAAGAACCACCTACAAATCCAAGAAATACTCCCATCAGTCGTGTGTTTTGAGGTAATATTAATTTATCCGCCATGTATTATCACTCGTTTTCCTTTGATTTTTTTATTATACCACTTTCTCTTGGAGAAACTAAGTGAAAAACAGTTGGCTCACTCTTTTACAGCACGATTTCTAGTAAAAGTTAAAGCACCAAATTTTATTATTGACTCAAAGCAACACTGGAAACCTTACCATCCGCTCCTGTTGTAATTTGGATGACTTTTCCTCCACCAATTTTGGCATTATACTTGCCATCATCAAGAGTATAAGAATAGCCTTTGATAGAGTAATTTTCTTTCTTTCCATCGGAAGATTCTACTGTAAATTGACCACCTGATGAAACTGTGATGGTTTCGCCATTTGCTCCCTTCCAATTGCCCGCTGCAGCTGAGAAATCACCATCTACCATGGTTAAAACACCCTTGTAGCGTTTATTTTGCTCTGCTTGTTTGTCTTGAAGTTTGCGGTCAGTTGTAGGATCATAGCTTGATTGGTTAGACTGGGCTTGAGGAGCCTGTTGAGTTGAAGGAGTCTGAGCAGGAGTTTGTTGACTAGCCGCCTGTTGATTAGCCACTTCTTGACCTTGTCTTTGCTCTGGTGCAGGTGCCGCTTGTGATGGCGTTGCAGTTACTGAAGACTGGTCAGTAGACGCCTTGGCCTTTTCAGATGAAGCTGAAATTGAGGACTTCTGAGTCTTGCTTTCTTTGCTAGCAGAAGCTGCTTTAGAGCTTGATGATTGGCTTGTCTTAGCAGAACTGCTTGCTTGAGTTGTTTCCTTTTTATTTCCACAAGCTCCTAATAGCAAGGTAGAAGCCAATACAGTTGCTGTCATCAATTTGATATAGGTTTTCTTTTTCATTTTTCTACTCCTTTGTAATATTTTAGAAATATAAAGAAATCTTTTTGTAATATAATTGTAACATTGAGATTTAAATATGTCAACAATTTATCTAAACTATTTTAAAAATCTTACATCATTTAGATACATTTACTCCTCCTACTCTTCTATTCGTAATAAAACAGAAAAACAGGAGATTTTCCTGTTAAACATTCGAATTTGTTTTTGTGTAATCGCTTGCATCTTTAAGTACAAAGGAATATAATAACATTGAAATAGAATATAGGAGGTGTAGACTTATGTTAAGCAAATATTACAAGTATCTTCCTTGGTTAATTTTGGGAGCTATTGGCTCTTATCAATCAGCCGCTTACTATGCGCGAACTGCATTTGATGTCTTCTATCTGACTACAATCTTTTTGATTGTCTATATCGCCTTGTTATTTTTACATGAGAACTATCTCAAGTATCGATACAAAGCCTTCTTTACTCACATGCTGAGCAATTCTAAGAAAGATAGCCATCCCTAAAAACAGTCGCAACAGCAAAACCATTTCATGATGGTACATAAAGAGGTCGGGAACTTTGTCCCGACCTCGTTTTTTATTTCAATCGATAGGTTTTTCTTGGTTTCTTTTTAGGCACTCGTTTGAGTCCGACTTCTTCTACATATTCTCCGTATTTTACGAGAAAGTTATTGCTGACGATTGGACGACCGGGGTTGATAAGATTGACCAGTTCAGTTCCTTCGTAGACAGTGAACTCCTCATCCAGCAGATAAAGGAAGGTCGGATTCCAGTCGAGGCGGCCTTGGATTCGTTTGATGGATTCTTGGATAATGGCATAATGGTCAAAAGCGAAGGCTTGCTCCTCTAACTCTACTCCCTCTAAGAAGCACTTGCCTGTCTGAAAATCGACATCTACGAAAACGACATCCTTGGCATCGTCTCCTGCTTGAACAAGTTCTAATGCACGACTAGGCAGATAAACCAAGTGGGCAATGGTCACTGTCCAGCCCCGGGGGTCACGGCCGGGGGTCGATACGGTCATCAATTGCTCGATTTTTTCCAAAGGAAGATCGAGATTGACTTCTTCTCTCACCTCACGCTGACAGGCATGCGCAGCATCTTCGCCCTTGTCCATAAATCCTCCAACTAAGGCCAAACAATTTTGATATGGATGAGCCTTGCGACGAATTAATAAAAGCTTGATCTTTCCTTCAACAAAGCAGTAGGCTACCATATCCACCGTCACACTTGGTTTTTCGTATTGAGGGAGTTCCTGCTTGTAGTACCAGTCTAAAAACTCCTCCTGACTGGCATGAATTTCAAAATATTCTTTTTCTGTCATCCCAGCTGGAATCATCGTGTCCGTCATTTTATGCCTCCTTACGAACTGCCTTAGTCCATTGGTACCAACCTACTAGACTATTGAGAGTGTAAACCCAGTACATCCCTTGGATGTGGATATTTTCACCCCACCAGAGGTAAATACTAAAGAGATTGGTTGCAATCCAGAAAATCCATTGCTCACGGTAGAGACGTGTCATCAAGAGCTGACCAACACCATTGGTCGCATCGGTAACACTATCACGGAAAGGGCGAGCACTATGGATACTTTGGTAAGCTAAGCCCATACCAATCCAGATGATAGCAGTCAAAGCCAAGTACTTGAGCCAGTCAAGCACAGATAATTTCTTGGCTTCAAAATGAGATTCTTCTGCTTTTCCTTGATCATTAATACGATTAGACAGCCAAGCATAGAGGCCAATCGGCTGCATGACAAAGAAGTAAACGGTCGTCAAAACTTCACCATAAAAAGTTGCATTCATGGCCAAAACCAAATAGATAGCAGAGTTAATAGCCCCGAAGAGATAATTGCTTGCACGTCCTTCTGCTACCAAGATAACACAGACAATCCCAGTCCAAGATGCAAACAAGCTCATCCAGTCATGACTTTCTGTATTTTGCGTGAATTCCAAGATCAAGGGAACACTTGACAGGACGGTGAGATACAACCACTGGAAGAGGCTACGGCCGACAAAGAGATCTTTCCAGAGCAGGTTCATGATTCCTGCAAAACCGATTTTGCGGGCTTCCGCATGGACATTTTTAAAGTTTTCGATAAATTGTGTGATTTTTTCAGTTAATTTTTTCATAATTTTCTCCTAATCTGCTTGGTAAATGGCATCAATAGCCACTTTTGCTGCTTCATAATTACCTAGGTAATCCTCAGCTAGATAAACTAGTGGAATGTTTGCTAAGTAGCGCTCCCTCATCTGGTCCAAATGCTGGGAAAAACTATGACGAATATGGTCTTCTGCCATGGTCATATCTCTAAATCCGTCATTGACATAGGAACCGACAGGTTGCACAAAGAGAATCAAGTCCCATTTTTCCTTAGCCAAGATAGAGGCAAAGAGATTATCAAAAGTCTCTCCTGATAAATCCCCTTGGTCCTCGGTCTCCATGTAATAATCATAGTAGCCCTTAGTTACTAAGGAGTTGGTGTCAGCTATCACCAATCCCCTATTGGCATTACTGTCAATTAACTTAGAGGTCTGGTCATACTGCCCCAACAGGAGATAATAGTAATCTTTTGGAGTCAATTCATCGTCGCGGACATTGTTTTTAATCTGGTACTCACGTGCGTATTCCAAACTGACGGGTGCATCGTAATACCTTGCCAAATCCTTGGCCAGAGTGGTCTTCCCATTGCTAGCACTTCCCATAATCAACACTTTCTTTGTAAACTGACGACGGAAGGGTTGAGCGATATATTTCCAATATTTGCTTGGATTTTCTCGAATCATAGTCGCTGAGATACCAAACTTTCTTTCTTGCAAGACAGTCTCAAAACCACGTTTAAATAATTCTTGCTCGTAGTCACGTTCTCCCACAAAGAAGATTAGTTCTTGCTGGTTTTCATCATAAGAAATCTCCGCTAACATTTGGTTCAACCACTCCTGCCAACCCATAGGGTAACGAGGAAGCTTGCTCTCGTCTAACTTGCAGACAGAGGTCAACTCGTCATCACGAAAGGCCTCTCGGATATAGCGGAATCTTTTTTGAAGCGTTAAGCCTACCTGCTCCCCTCGGTCTCCCTCATATCCTGAAACGACCACCCAGACCTGATCACACTGCCGCTTTGCTCGCTGGATTAGATCGATATGTCCTTGATGAAGTGGAGCAAAGGTTCCAAATACCACTCCTGTTTTCTTTTTCATAAACCTATTACCTTTTTATAATTTTCGATATTTTTATTATCTATGTTTTTATTATAAACTATATTTTTATTTTGTCAATAGTTTTTTATTGTTTTTTATAAAAAACTAGCAAAAAAGAGAATCAAGATTACTCCTGATTCTCCATTTTTATGCAATATCAAATTTTAACTGGCCTGCTTTAACACCAATCTTAAGTGTGCTGCCTGCCACCAAATCTCCCTTAAGAAGAAGTTCTGCCAACTTGTCTTCCACTTCTGTTTGCAAGGTTCTGCGAAGTGGACGAGCTCCCATCTCTGGGTCATATCCTTGATTTGCCAACAATTTCAGTGCGGAAGTTTGTAATTTCAAGTCAATGCCTTTTTCAGCCAAACTTGCAACTAAAGGTTTGACCATAATCTTCACCACTTCCTGCATATGGTCGCTAGACAGACTATGGAAGACCACCTTTTCATCAATACGATTGATGAATTCCGGTCTATAAGCCTTTTTCAACTCTTCAAACATGCGTTTTTCCATATTTTCCTGGTCAAAACGAATATCCTTAGCCCCAAATCCGACAGTCTTGTCATCCCGAAGGGCTGTCGCACCAAGATTTGACGTCATGATAATAATGGTATTTGAAAAGTCAACCTTGCGACCCTTGCTATCGGTCAAGACACCATCATCCAAGACCTGCAAGAGGACATTAAAGATGTCTGGGTGGGCTTTTTCTACCTCATCAAAGAGGAGAACGGAGTATGGTTTGTTGCGAACCTTCTCGGTCAACTCCCCACCTTCTTCATACCCCACATAACCCGGAGGAGCTCCATTGAGACGGCTGGCTGCGAATTTCTCCATATACTCACTCATATCAAAGCGGATAAGGGCTGATTCGTCATCAAAAAGAACTTCTGCTAGAGCCTTAGCCAATTCGGTCTTCCCAACACCTGTCGGTCCTAGGAACATAAAGGAACCAATCGGACGCTTGTGACTGCGAATCCCTGACTGATTGCGGCGAATGGCACGGCTAATGCTTGAAACTGCTTGATCTTGACCGATGACACGTTTGTGCAGTTCAGCTTCAAGATTTAGGTACTTCTTAGCATCCGTTTGAGTCAGTTTTTGAACTGGAATACCTGATAAGCGACTCAAGGTGATCAAAATATCAGACTCTGTCACCAAGTCTTTATAGACAGGCACTTCCTCTTCTTTTGCGATTAGCTGAGCTGCCTGTTTCCACTTACCATCCATCAAGGCCTTGTCAGCTGGACTCAAACCTGAATCGTCTGCTTTTACATGCTTAACCTTATTTTGCACTGTTGCTGCTGCTTCATCTAAGAGGTCGATAGCAGAGTCTGGCAAGTGACGACTAGTCAAGTAACGATGCGCCATCTTGACAGCTGTTTCGACCGCTTCATCTGTGATTTGCACACGGTGATGTTTCTCATAAGTCGCCTTCAAGCCCTGTAAAATGGTCATACTGTCGGCCACGCTTGGCTCTTCAATCGTCACTTTGGCGAAACGACGAGAAAGGGCCGCATCTTTTTCGATGTGTTTTTGGTATTCTTCCTGAGTGGTCGCACCAACCGTTCTCAAAGTTCCGCGCGCCAAGGCTGGCTTCAAGATATTGGCCGCATCCAGAGTCGAATCAATCCCGCTCCCAGAACCCATGATGGTATGAAGTTCATCGATAAAGAGAATGACTTGACCATCTTCTTCAATATCCTTGATGATATTGTTCATGCGTTCTTCAAAGTCACCACGGAAGCGTGTCCCTGCAACGACATTCATCAAATCAAGCTCTAACACGCGCATCTTAGCCATTTCCGTAGGCACATCCCCACTAGCAATACGCTGAGCAAGACCAAGCGCCAGAGCTGTTTTCCCGACACCAGCATCCCCAACCAAGACAGGATTGTTCTTGGTCTTACGGCTCAAGATTTGAATCATACGCGAGATTTCCTTATCCCGACCGATGACTGGTTCTAACTTGCCAGAACGAGCTTGCTCTGTCAAATCATGCGTATAATCCTCGAGACCACCACTCGGAGTCTGGGGCATACCCATCATATTAGCCATAGAATTTTGCTTGTCAGCTACTGTACGATGGCGTTGGCGTAGAGCCTTGAGGTCTTCACGAGTCCAGCCTGCACGTTCTTCTAGATTTCGACGTAGGGCAGCAATCTTAACCTGATCTTTCTTGTCTTCATAAGAAAAACCAGCCCTCTCCAAGATACGAGTCGCCAAGGCATTGCCATCATGCAAAATCGCATAAAGGACGTGCTCCGTCCCCAGCATCTTAGCATGAACCACTGACGCCACATACTCTGCTTCATCAAAAAGGACCTGCAAACGATGAGAAAACGGCAATTCCGTAAAGGTGTCATCCTGGCTATAGTCCGTTTCAGTCAGTTCCAAAGCCACCTCTTCTAAACGGTCCATCTCATATGGATAATCATTTAAAGTCGCCCCTGCCACACTATAACTGTGATTGGACATGGCAATCAACAAGTGCCAAGACTCTAGATAACGAGCTCCAAAATGGCCAGCAACCATGTAGGCACTTTCGATACATTCATTCAATGCTTTTGAATAGTTCATCTTACTTCCCTTTTCTATCTACCTCTTGTATGACCTGTCGTAGCATATTAGCACGAACAACTGGAGCTTCTTCTCCTAGAACGCGATCCAAAGCTACTGCTACCAGCAAATTCATCTCCTGCTTGGTCACCAATTCCTGCTCAACCAAAAGCTGTAGAATATCCTCATAAATTTCTTGACTGACCCGCTCGCCAATTGAGTAAAGTAGCTCCCTGAGCATTTCATGATGACTAGAAAACTCAATCCGTCCTATACGAATGTAGCCTCCGCCACCACGCTTACTTTCAACCAAGTAGCCTCTACTTTCCGTAAAGCGTGTCTTGATCACATAGTTAATCTGACTAGGAACAACCTGAAAAGTATCTGCCAACTGACTCCGTTGCAACTCCACAATACCAGATTGATCTAAAATCGCCTTGATGTAGGCCTCAATATGATCCGATGTATTTTTAAATCTCATTACAAACCCACCTCTCTCTTTGAACCTTGACTATCTTTGACTATTATACCGAAATTTTCTCATTTTTAAAAGAAAAAGGGCGCTGGTAAAGGATAATCTTCACCAACTCCCTATTTTTCTACTTATCTAAGCCTAATTCTGCCAAGATCTGACGTTTGTAGGCAATCTTTTGGACTTCCTTGTCCTCATCTTCAGACCAATCTAGTTTAATTTCTGAAACAATCTGCCCAGGGCGATTTTTCAAGATATAGATGCGGTCGCTGAGACTAAGGGCCTCCTCGATACTATGCGTGATGATCAAGGTTGTTAGCTGCAACTGCTTGTGAATCTCAAGGTACCAAGCGTGTAGTTCCATCTTGGTCATCTCATCCAAGGCGCTAAAGGCTTCATCTAAGAGAAAGAGCTTGTGCCCGAAAAGATAGGTACGAAGCAAGGCCACACGCTGGCGCATCCCACCACTGAGTTCATGAGGGTATTTATCTCTTACAGCTGTCAACTGGAAGGTCGCAAGAATTTCATCTGCGCGAGCAATAGCTTCTGCCTTATCCACCTTTTGAATCAAGAGAGGCAGTATGATATTGCCAAGCACCGTCTTGTGCTCCAAGAGCAGATCCTTCTGCAACATATAACTCACGCGCCCCTTGGGATTTTCTTCACCGTCAAGTACAATTCGCCCTGACTGGACTTCTAAAATCCCAGCGATTAGGTTAAAGAGGGTGGTCTTTCCAACACCACTCGGACCTAGGATAGAAACCACTTCACCTGTGGTTACCTGCAGGTTAATGTCCTCTAAAATCCTCTCCTCACCATAAGCATAACTGACGTGTTCTAGTCTAATTTCTGTCATTATTTCACAAATTCGTTAGTGAAGCCTTTGTCTGTCAAGTCTTCTTTAAGGATACCATTTTCTTTATCCCATTTGTAGAAGGCATTCCAGCGAGCTGCATCAAATTGACCCCATTTTTCCTTGTCGCTTGCGTATTCTTTTGACAAGTATTTTTGAGATTCGATGACAAAGTCACGTTTTTCCTTGAGTTCAGGTGCATTCTTGATGAGGATATCAGCTGCTTCCTCTGGATGCTCCATAGCGTATTGGTAGCCTTTTTTGATAGCTTGGATGACTTTACGTGCTTCTTCTTTGTTGTCTTTCAAATAGTCGTTGTTGGCGATGATAACTGGTGAGTAGTAGTCAAATTCTTTAACGTAGTCTTTCAAATACATGAAGTTAGCATCTACACCTTGAGATTTTGCAAGGATACCATCCCAACCGTAGTAGATCCAAGCAGTATCAAACACCCCATTAGCGATCGGCGTGATCGAGTTTGAGTCGTTGTTTGGTACCTTTTCTACCTTCTCAAAGTCCCCACCTTGTGATTCTATCAAGGTTTTCAACATAGCAAGCTCAGTTGGGTCATTCCATGTCCCGTATTTCTTACCAACCAAGTCTTTTGGACTAGCTACATTGTCAGATTTACGAGAGATGATTCCTGATGTATTGTGTTCTACGATAGCTGCAACGGCAGTAATTCCTGCTCCTTTTTCCAATTTTTTAGCCATGTAGTCTTGGAAATACACTGCAAATGGTGCCTTACCGTTAATAACCAAGTCAGAAGAACTTTCTTCTGGTGGCAATTTCAAATCAACATCCACTCCAGCTTCTTTGAAATAACCTTTTTCCTTAGCAACATAAAGCCCTGTGTGGTTGGTATTTGGTGTCCAGTCTAGGATAAAGTCAACTTTCTTGAGTTCTGCCTCTTTGTTATCCTTAGAAGCAGTTCCTTGACCACAGGCCACAAGTACAACAGCTACAAGAGCTGTTAAAACAGTTAAAAACACTTTCCATGGTTTTTTCATTTTGATTTCCTCTTTTCTTTTTTGAAACATTCTAATTCTACGAACGTTTCCATTTAATAACATATTTCTCGCTGATATCGACCAACTTCATACCCAGAAGGCTGATAATCGATACCAGAATAATAATAGCAAACATGGTATCATACTGAAACAGTTTCTTGGACTGAATCATGTAGACACCTAGTCCTTCAAAGCCTCCCAACCACTCAGATACCACTGTTGTGATGAAGGCGTAGGAGACACTGACCCTCAGACCTGCATAAAAGTAAGGCAGGCTGACTGGGATTTTAAAATGCCACAGGATTTGCCAAGGTTTGGCCTGCATCAGACTAAACAAGGTCAGCATATCCTTATCACAATGCCTAAAACCGTCCAAAATACTGACGATGATAGGAAAGGTAGTCGTCAAGATAATCAAGACAATCTTGGGCAAAATCCCATAACCTAGCCACAAAACCAGGATAGGGGCTATGGCAATAGTCGGGATAGTCTGAACAACCACCATCATAGGGTAAATCAGATCGTTAAGCCAAGTCAAACTGTCCATGAGCACAGCCATGATACAGGCAATCAAAACTCCCAGAACCAGCCCCAGTAAAGCCACTCTCAAGGTCGCCCAGCTATGGTGCCAGAGAAATTCTCTATCGCGCACAAAAGACTGGAGGATTTCAAGAGGTGTCGGCAGAATAAACTTGGGGAGAAGTTTAAGAAAACCTGCTAACTGCCAGATTGACAAGACTCCTAGAAAGCCCAATAGACTAATGTGTCGTCTCAGTATACTTTTCAAGTTTCTCATCAATACTTAAAATCTCTCCTACATTTATTTTGACATTAGCAAAGACATTGTCTGCCTCCTGCCCTGCCACTGCTAGCGCTTCTTTTAGAATGCGCATGAGTTCATCAAACTCCCCTTCCAAGACCGTTTCAAATGGTGTCACCACCATAGTCACCTCTTGAGCTTGCAGATAAGCAATGACCTGATCAATAACAGCAATCCGATCAATCCCCTGTGATAGTGGTAAAACTTGCAAGGCAATGCTTGCTTTCATAACAACCTCCTCTTCTCGTTTTCCTTTGACAAAAAGAAAAACCTTTACCATATATGTAAAAGGTGCAGAATAGACTAAGTATCGTTCCCTACGCTGGCATTACCCAGATCAGGTGCGGTCGAAGTTTAACACTTCCTCTCAGACTGTACACAGACTCCCATATATTATATGGACATATGATAGCGCAAAACCAAAAGAATGTCAAGGAAACTGCTTACAGAAAAAGTAGGAAAAATTTCCTACTCCACTTTTCTATACTCGTTCTCCATCACTATTTACTCTATAACCATCCACTGTTGTATTGACAGCTAAGGCTCCTGAAGAGTAAGAATAATACCACTTACCAGATACTTGGTACCACCCCGTTTTCATTGCCCCTGAACTATCTAAATAATACCACAGACCATTTTCCTTTAACCAGCCTGTCTGCATTTCACCAGATGATTTCAAATAATACCAACTAGAACCATCTTTCAGCCAGCCTGTTGATTTAGACCCATTTGATTTAAAATGATACCAACTACCATTTATTTTCTTCCAACCGACAGTTGAACTGTTATTGGATCCATAGTTAGAGCTATTTCCTGATTGATTCTGATAATTCTGTGAAGAAGTCAATCCCTCTAGCTGGATATAGCGACGACTTCCATTATAAGCCGTATAACTCAACCACTTGTATCCGTCTTTTTCGAGAATTTGATCATAATGAACATTCTCCCCAGGATAATAGTAATCAATCGCAGTTGCGCTAGCTAGAGGCTGATTTTTGATAGCAGCCTTAGACTTGAAAAAATGTGTTCCTCCTGTTGAAGCTGAGGATTGACTATTCCCAACACTGCCACCAGGCAAATCTTTAAAATGAATAAACCCCGTCATAGTATTTGCCTTCACGATGCGCTTGTTGTAAGATTCCCTTATTCCATAGTTGTATTCTTCAATCTCAATCTCATCTCCTATTACATTTGACACCCAAGCAACATGACCATAAGTTCCTGCAGTAGACCAAGCAATAGAGCCAATCGTTGGTGTATTATCGACACGATAACCTTCACGACGAGCACGATAGCCCCATTCATTCGCATTCCCATAAGCAGCCGGAATCTCAAAACCATTGACATTACTCAAACGAAAGGCTGCAAAAGAAGTACACTGACGAGAATACATCCGCCACTTATCAATCTCCTGGCTCCCATTTTTATAATGAGCAGGATAATCATCCCCACGCGCAATCGATCCATTTCCTCCGGAATAGGCATATACACTATTACCCGCTGCTAACATCAATCCTACTACTAAAAAGGGAACAACCTTTTTAGCTGATTTTCTGAAAGAAAATCTTGTCTCTGCTACTTTAAATGGTGAAATTTTCATTCTTCCTCCTTGAAAAATAATATAAATCGAAGATTACCTTCACTTAAACTATTCGGAGAAAAAAAGAAAAAGTGAGAAAATTTCTCACTTTAGTCAAGATAATGAATCAAATTCTTTTCTGTAAGGATATCTGAGTAAGTAAAGGATTCAACGTAAACATTAGCTTGTTTATCTCCTTCAACGTTCCCAAATTCAACGATAAATAGGGATGGATAAACCTCAATTAGCTTACCCAATCTATTTTTTTGGCGCTTACGACCATTCTCCAAAGTCATTTCTACGACTTGTCCCTCATGTGCCTTGATTTCTTCTTTTATTTTTTTCATCTTGGCTACATCTGTAAATGCATCTGACATCTTATGCCTCCCTCTTTGAGATACTTGAAAATTTATTGTATTCTTTTTGGAAAATTAATTCCACCGTTCCACGAGCTCCACTACGGTTTTTCTCGATAATAACTTCTACCTTATTATTCGGTATGCCTTCCTCTTCTTCACCACCACGCTCATAGTAGTCGTCGCGATAAAGAAAGGCTACAATATCAGCGTCCTGCTCAATAGACCCAGATTCACGAATATCAGACAAGACCGGTCTCTTATCCTGACGTTGTTCTACACCACGAGAAAGCTGACTTAGAGCGATTACTGGAACCTTCAGTTCCTTAGCTAAAATTTTTAACTGACGTGAAATTTCTGAAACCTCTTGTTGACGATTTTCCCGACCAGTTCCCGTGATAAGCTGCAAATAGTCTATTAAAATCAAACCAAGATTTCCAGTTTCTTGAGCCAGTTTACGAGAACGAGAACGAATCTCTGTAATCCGAATTCCTGGCGTATCATCGATATAGATACTGGCGTTAGCTAGATTACCCTGAGCAATAGTATATTTTTGCCACTCCTCATCAGTCAATTGACCCGTACGGATAGAATGCGATTCCACCAAACCTTCTGCCGCCAACATACGATCCACTAGACTTTCCGCCCCCATTTCCAGTGAGAAAATAGCTACCGTCTTGTCCAACTTAGTCCCAATGTTCTGAGCAATATTCAAAGCAAAGGCTGTCTTACCAACCGCCGGACGGGCTGCTAGGATAATCAACTCCTCCTCATGAAGTCCAGTCGTCATATGATCCAAGTCACGATAGCCTGTCGCAATACCTGTAATATCGGTCGTTTGTTGCGAGCGAGCTTCCAGATTTCCAAAGTTGATATTCAACACATCTCGAATGTTCTTAAATCCACTTCGATTAGCATTTTCGCTGACATCAATCAGGCCTTTTTCTGCCTGAGCAATGATTTCATCAGCTGGTTGCGAAGCCTCGTAAGCTTGATTGACAGACTCTGTCAACTTGGAGATTAATCGACGTAGCATGGCCTTCTCTGCAACAATCTTAGCATAATACTCCGCATTAGCAGAAGTTGGTACAGAATTGACAATCTCAACCAAGTAAGACAGGCCACCAATATTCTGTAAATTACCTTGATTATCAAGAATGGTACGAACCGTTGTTGCATCTATAGCATCGCCACGATCGGATAAATCGACCATAGCTTGGAAAATCAAACGATGGGCATACTTAAAAAAGTCCCGAGACTCAATATATTCTCGCACAAAAACAAGCTTACTCTCGTCAATAAAGATAGCCCCTAAAACGGATTGCTCAGCTAAGATATCTTGAGGTTGTACTCGTAACTCTTCTACTTCTGCCATCAGACTTCCCTTCCTTTTACAATCTTGTCAAGAAAGTGTAAATTTACCCTTCTTTCACACGAAGATTGATCACACTTGTGATATCTTGATAGATTTTCACTGGCACATCAATCAAACCAACCGCCCGAATCGGAGCTTGCACTTGGATATGACGTTTATCAATCTTAATTCCAAATTGCTTTTGCAATTCTTCTGCAATCTTCTTATTCGTAATTGAACCAAAAGTACGGCCATCTGGACCAACTTTTTCAACAAATTCTACAACAGTTTCTTCTGCTTCAAGTTGGGCTTTAATTGCTTTTGCTTCTGCAATCATCTCAGCGTGAGCTTTCTCTTCAGATTTTTGTTTACCACGAAGTTCACCTACAGCTTGAGCAGTCGCTTCTTTGGCTAGATTCTTTTTGATAAGAAAGTTTTGTGCATACCCGGTTGGTACTTCCTTAATTTCGCCTTTTTTACCTTTTCCTTTGACATCTGCTAAAAAGATTACTTTCATTCTTCTTTCTCCTTTTCCTTTATTTCATTTAATACAATTTCTGTCAGTTTTTCACCTGCTTCTGACAAGGTTGAATCCTTAATTTGAGCTGCTGCCAAATTAAAGTGGCCTCCACCTCCCAGCTCTTCCATAATCCGTTGTACATTCAGCTTACTACGACTGCGAGCTGAGATAGAGATAAATCCTTGTGTATTCTTCGCAAGAACAAAACTCGCTTCAATACCTGACATAGCTAACATGGCATCTGCTGCCTTACTAATAACAACTGTATCATAACATTTCGAGTCCTTAGCCTCCGCTATTAGTACATCTGAACCTAATTTACGCCCCTGTAAAATCAGTTCATTGACCTCACGATATTCTTCAAAATCTGTTGCAGCAATCTCTTGGATAGCAATACTATCACTTCCTCTCGTTCTGAGATAGCTAGCAACATCAAATGTCCGACTAGTCACTCGTGAGGTGAAATTTTTAGTATCCAACATCATACCAGCCATTAAAACACTTGCTTGCATACGACTCAAACGATTTTTCTTAGAATTCTGGAACTGAATCAATTCCGTTACCAACTCACTGGCACTACTTGCACCACTTTCGATATAAGTAATAACCGCATTGTCTGGAAAATCCTGATCCCGTCTGTGGTGGTCAATAACAATGGTTTGAGTAAATAAATCATAAAAATCTTTTGATAGAGTTAAAGCTGTCTTTGAATGGTCTACAAGAATCAACAAAGAACGATTGGTCACCATCCCCATTGCATCCTTAACAGACAACAACTTCGTAACTCCTTCTTTTTCTAAGAATGCAACAGCTCGTTCAATATCTGGTGACATTTGATCTTCATCATAAAGAGCATAACTATTTTCTGTTACATTACTAGCAAATAACTGCATACCTACAGCAGAACCCAAAGCATCCATATCAAGATTTTTGTGACCAACTACAAAAACCTGATCTACACTTCTAATTTTATCTGAAATAGCTGTCATCATAGCGCGCGTACGTGTCCTTGTACGCTTGATTGAGGCAGCAGATCCACCACCAAAATAAACTGGATTTTTCGTTTCGTCATTCTCCTTGACAACCACTTGGTCGCCACCACGTACTTCAGCCAAGTTCAAGTTGAGCAATGCAACTTTCCCTATCTCATCATGATTTCCATCACCATAAGAAAATCCCATACTTAAGGTCAAGGGCAACTGTCTCTGTTTCGCCTCTTCTCTGAAAGAATCAATAACAGAAAATTTATCGTTCATCAATCCCTCAAGTACCGTGTAGTCCGTAAATAGATAAAAGCGATCCATACTTACTCGACGGGAGAACATGGCATGTTTACCAGCAAATTCTGAAACAAAATTGGCTACAAAACTATTAATATGACTGATATCAGACTCCGATGTTTCATCTTCTAAGTCATCATAGTTGTCAACGGAGACAATCCCAATCACAGGTCGACTCGTAACTAACTCAACAGTCGCTTCGTATTCTCCAGACACATCAAAGAAATAAAGAACTCCAGATACCTTGTCCATATGAACCGAATAACGGATTTCACCTAAGGTAGCATAAGAACCTGGATTCCCCACAGAAGCCTTTATAATTGTTTGAATTAATGCAACATCAATCTCGCCCACTTCATTAGTCAAAATCAATTCAGCGTAAGGATTGAACCATTCAACTTCACCTGACGATAAGTCTAGTTTAATAACTCCGACAGGCATCTGTTCTAACAAGGTTGTCAAACTATCTTCAGCTTGGTGGTTTACATACTGGATTTGTTCTACTTCACTCTTTGAGTAGTAGTCTCTCTGATGGATGAATAGTAAAATATATGAACCCAAAATAAGTAGCAAAAGAAATAGCGTTACCAGTGTATTCGTTACAAAAACAAGTTGCACAGATAGCACTCCGAACGCCACTATTCCTAATATTAAGGGGAAAATAGGACTTACATAAAATTTTTTCATTCCAAACCTCTTGGCACCCATTATACCATAATAACCACCAAAAAGCGACTTTTTAAAAGTGTAATCAGTAATTCTATCAATTATAAGAAAAAGGAGGTTTACAATTCAGTAAACCTTCCTTTACACATATTGAAATTAAGATTCTTTAACTTCTAACAAGCCAATCTCGCCATCCTCACGACGATAAATCACATTGGTTGTCTGATCTTCAACATCCACATAGATAAAGAAATCATGTCCCAACAAATCCATCTGTAGAATAGCTTCTTCCAAGTCCATTGGTTTTAAATCAATTTGTTTTGAACGAACAACTCTAGACTGGACAACATTTGGATCTTCCACCAAAGCATCTGTAAATAATTGACTAGTTGCTACCTTGTTTTTATTTTTACGCTCGATTTTTGTTTTATTTTTACGAATCTGACGTTCAATTTTATCGGTTACAAGGTCAATTGAACCATACATATCTTGAGACACATCTTCTGCACGAAGAGTAATTGAGCCAAGCGGAATCGTCACCTCTACTTTAGCCGTTTTTTCACGATACACCTTCAAGTTAACTCGAGCATCCAACTCTTGTTCAGCTTGAAAATACTTTTCGATCTTTTCGAGTTTAGAAACTACATAATCACGAATTGCTTCTGTTACTTCTAGGTTTTCACCACGGATACTATATTTAATCATATGAGTACCTTCTTTCTAAACATTTTTGTTTTTCTGATTTCATTATAACGCTTTCATTTTATTTTTGCAAATTTTTTCCTCATCTTACAAGGGAAAATGTTTTTACATCCTCAGCACCAGCTTCTTCCAACACCTTCTTCACACGATTTATAGTTGTTCCAGTAGTATAAATGTCATCTATAAGTAGGATTTTTTTAGGAATAGTGACTCCCCTTTTAATAAAGAAAGGAAGTTCTGTCCCCAAGCGTTCTGAACGATTTTTGGAAGAACTGGCCCGCTCTTCTCTCTTCTCTAGTAAGTCTTGAAAAGAGAACCCTGCTGCTTCAACTAAACCTTCAACCTGGTTAAACCCCCTCTCGAGCAATCTTTCAGGACTTAGGGGAATTACAACAAATTGATACTCTTTGTACTTTTTTAACTCCTCACTTAAATCTGAAGCAAAAACTTTTCTTAAAAGGAAGTCTCCATCAAACTTATACCGACTGAAAAAATCCTTCATAGCTTGATTGTAAGTAAAAATCGCTCTATGACTGACCTCAACTCCTTCTTTACACCAAAATTGACAATCTTGACACTTCGTTGACAAACCTGTTTTCATACAGTTTGAACAGTTCTCTTCTCCAATCCTCTCAAAAGTAGAATCACAATCTAAACAAAGACAAGAGACATCATTTTTCAGAAGTAAGAGACTACTAAAAGTTAAAACAGCCTTCATAGTCTGCCCACATAATAAGCACTTCATAGCCCCGCCTCCTTATTCATCTGCTGAATTTCCATAATTGCCTTCTTGATTGAAGCATTTAACCCATCATGGAAAAAAAGCAAATCTCCTGTCGGTCTGTCCATACTCCGACCGACACGTCCTCCAATCTGTATTAAACTAGACTTGGTAAATAGACGATGATTGGCCTCTACTACGAAAACATCTACACAAGGGAAGGTAACTCCACGCTCCAATATTGTCGTACTGATAAGTATTGTCAGTTCTCCATCTCGAAAAGCTTGTACCTGCTCTAATCGATCTTCCGTAACTGAAGACACAAAACCAATTTTCTCATGCGGAAATTCCTTCTGTAAGACTTCTTTTAATTGCTCCCCTTTCTTAATCTCTGAAGCAAAAATAAGTAACGGATAAGCTGTCTTTCTCTGCTTCTCAATATAAGACTTTAGCTTTGCTGATAACCGACTTTTCTCTAAACAGTGATTAAAATCGGATAACCAGACAGGTTTAGGAATAATCAAAGGATTTCCATGAAATCGTCTTGGCAAACTTAATCGTTTTAATTCTCCGATGCGAACCTTCCTATCTAACTCATCTGTAGAAGTTGCTGTTAAAAAGATTCTCAATCCATTCTCCTTTACACTATTCTTGACAGCATGGTAAAGCGTGGGATTGTCAACATAAGGAAAGGCATCTACTTCATCCACTATCAGCAAATCAAAAGCTTGATAAAACTTCAATAACTGATGGGTCGTCGCAACAACTAGTGGTGTTCGAAAATACGGCTCTGATTCTCCGTGTAGTAAAGATATCTCGCAAGCAAAATCCTGTTGCAGGCGCTTGTACAGCTCCAAACAAACATCTATGCGAGGACTAGCCAAGCATACTGCACCACCCGCATTGATCACTTTAGCCACTACTTGATAAATCATTTCTGTCTTTCCAGCTCCTGTCACCGCATGTACCAAGGTTGGTTCCTGCTTGTCTACAGCTTGAATTAGTCCCTCTGACACCTTCTCTTGAAAAGGAGTTAATTTACCGCGCCATTTGAGAATATCTTGCTTCGCAAAATCCTCCTGCGGAAAATAGTATAAAGCTTGATCACTCCTAACTCTCTTCATAATTAAGCACTCCCGACAATAGTAAGCACCGATAGGCAAATACCATTCTTCTAGAATAGTACTATTACAACGTTGACAAAAAAGTTTCCCCTTCTCCTTTCTCATTGCTGGAAGTTTCTCTGCCAACTGACGTTCCTCTTTAGTTAATTCATTCTCAGTAAACAAACGACCGAGATAATTTGGATTTACTTTCATACTTCTTTATTCGTAAAAACCTAGCGCTTTAGATGATTTTTTAGTACAATTAAATCATGGAATTTAGAACAATTAAAGAGGACGGACAAGTCCAAGAAGAAATCAAAAAATCACGCTTTATCTGTCATGCCAAGCGTGTTTATAGCGAAGAAGAGGCTCGAGACTTTATTACTACCATCAAAAAAGAACACTACAAAGCTACGCATAACTGCTCTGCCTTCATTATTGGGGAACGTAGTGAAATCAAACGGACAAGTGATGATGGTGAACCCAGTGGGACTGCTGGCGTTCCCATGCTTGGGGTACTAGAAAATCACAACCTCACCAATGTCTGTGTGGTCGTGACACGCTACTTTGGTGGTATAAAACTAGGCGCTGGAGGACTGATTCGTGCTTACGCCGGCAGTGTTGCCTTAGCCGTCAAAGAAATTGGCATCATTGAAATAAAGGAACAGGCTGGCATTGCTATTCAAATGTCTTACGCTCAGTATCAAGAGTACAGTAACTTCCTTAAGGAACATAATCTTATGGAACTTGAGACAAACTTTACAGATCAAGTCGATACGATGATTTATGTTAATAAAGAAGAAAAAGAAACTATTAAAGCTGCACTTGTAGAGTTTTTTAATGGAAAAGTCACTTTAACTGATCAAGGTTTACGAGAAGTTGAAGTTCCTGTAAATTTAGTGTAAATAATAGATAATACAGTGTTTCACTGATATCTTCACCGCTACTTTAATTAACAACATAAAAAGGTGCTTGCCAAGACCTACTAGAAAATGAAGAAATTCAAAAAGAAAACAGATATCGTTCCACTTTACACCTATTTACTAGAATTAGCTTATCACAATCGCTTGAAAATTAATGGCTTAGACCTGTGATATAAAAAAATCCTATCACTTTGATAGGATTTCTATATTTTACAAATGGTATAGTTAGCGTTATACTAGAAATATCTTATACAAAGAGGTATTCATATGTCTATTTATAACAACATTACTGAATTAATCGGACAAACACCGATTGTTAAACTTAACAACATCGTGCCAGAAGGGGCTGCGGACGTCTATGTAAAGCTTGAAGCATTCAACCCTGGTTCTTCTGTAAAAGATCGTATTGCTCTTAGCATGATTGAAAAAGCTGAACAAGACGGTACTCTGAAACCAGGTTCTACAATTGTTGAAGCAACAAGTGGAAACACTGGTATTGGACTTTCATGGGTAGGTGCTGCTAAAGGGTATAAAGTTGTCATTGTTATGCCTGAAACTATGAGTGTAGAACGCCGTAAGATTATCCAAGCCTATGGCGCTGAACTCATCCTCACTCCTGGTAGCGAAGGAATGAAAGGTGCTATTGCTAAGGCTCAAGAAATCGCTGCTGAACGTGATGGTTTCCTTCCTCTTCAATTTGACAATCCAGCTAATCCAGAAGTACACGAAAGAACAACAGGAGCTGAGATATTAGCTACTTTCGGTAAAGATGGATTAGATGCCTTTGTTACTGGAGTTGGTACCGGTGGAACAATTTCTGGTGTTTCTCATGCCCTCAAAACAGCAAATTCAAGCATTCAAGTTTTTGCGGTAGAAGCAGATGAATCTGCTATTCTATCTGGTGAAAAACCTGGCCCTCACAAAATTCAAGGTATCTCAGCTGGATTTATTCCTGATACACTTGATACAAAAGCCTATGATGGTATCGTTCGTGTAACATCAGACGATGCTCTCGCACTCGGCCGTGAAATTGGTGGAAAAGAAGGATTTCTTGTAGGGATTTCTTCAGCTGCAGCTATCTACGGAGCCATCGAGGTTGCCAAGAAATTAGGTACAGGTAAAAAAGTTCTTGCTCTAGCACCAGATAACGGTGAACGTTATCTCTCTACAGCACTTTATGAATTTGAAGTGTAGTCTCCTAAATGCACTTAGCCCTTTTTATAGGGCTTTTTATTTATATCTTGAAAAGTAGAATTCTTTCCCTATAGGAATCTACTGCATAGAAAAAAGGAAGCTAAAGTGCTTCCTTTTTATTATTAGTTATTCAAGGCTGCTGCCATTGTAGCTGCAACTTCAGCTTCGAAGTCGTTTGCAGCTTTTTCGATACCTTCACCAACTTCAAAGCGAGCAAACTCAACTACTGAAGCGTTAACTGATTCAAGGTATGCTTCAACTGTCTTGCTGTCATCCATGATATATACTTGCGCAAGAAGTGTATAAGCTTGGTCAACTTTAGTGTTGTCAAGCATGAAGCGATCCATTTTACCTGGGATGATTTTGTCCCAGATTTTTTCTGGTTTGCCTTCTGCAGCCAATTCAGCTTTGATGTCAGCTTCAGCTTGAGCAATAACATCATCAGTCAATTGAGCTTTTGATCCATACTTCAAGTGTGGAAGAGCTGGTTTGTTAACCATTGCACGACTTTCATTGTCTTGGTCGATTACGTGGTTCAACTGTGCTAACTCATCTTTAACGAATTGCTCATCCAATTCTTTGTAAGAAAGAACTGTTGGTTTCATCGCTGCGATGTGCATTGACAATTGTTTAGCAAGTGCTTCGTCTCCACCTTCAACAACTGAAATAACACCGATACGTCCACCGTTATGTTGGTAAGCTCCAAAGTGTTGTGCGTCTGTTTTTTCAATCAATGCAAAGCGACGGAATGAGATTTTTTCTCCGATAGTTGCTGTTGCAGATACGTATGCAGCTTCAAGAGTTTCACCTGAAGGCATTGTCAAAGCAAGTGCTTCTTCATTATTAGCAGGTTTTCCTTCAGCAATAACTTTAGCTGTAGTATTTACCAATTCAACGAATTGAGCATTTTTCGCAACGAAGTCAGTTTCAGCGTTTACTTCAATAACTGCTGCAACATTACCGTTAACATAAACACCCGTCAAACCTTCTGCAGCAACACGGTCAGCTTTCTTAGCTGCCTTAGCCATACCCTTTTCACGAAGCAATTCAATCGCTTTTTCGATGTCACCGTCTGTTTCTACAAGCGCTTTTTTAGCGTCCATAACACCGGCACCAGATTTTTCACGCAACTCTTTTACAAGTTTAGCTGTAATTTCTGCCATTTTGATTCTCCTATATTTTTTTAAAAATAGGAGAGCCGGGCTAAGCCCCGCCCTCCTAGGTAATTACTATTTATATGAATTAAGCGTTGTTGCCTTCTACAACTTCAACGATTTCTTCAATTGAATCTGCTTGAGCTTCAGAAGCTGCAAATTCTGCTTCAACTGCTGTTGCATCTTCACCTTGACGTCCTTCGATGATAGCGTCAGCCAATTTAGCTGTGATCAATTTAACAGCGCGGATAGCATCATCGTTAGCTGGGATGATTACATCGATATCATCTGGATCAGTGTTTGTGTCAACCATCGCTACAACTGGGATTCCCAATTTCTTAGCTTCTTTAACAGCGATTTGCTCTTTATGTGGGTCAACTACGTACATAACATCTGGGATACGAGGCATGTCTTCGATACCACCCAAGAATTTTTCAAGACGTGCACGTTGTTTGTTAAGAAGTGCAACTTCTTTCTTAGGAAGAACTTCGAAAGTTCCATCTTCTTCCATACGTTTGATTTCTTTCAAACGAGCGATACGTTTTTGGATTGTTCCCCAGTTTGTAAGAGTTCCACCCAACCAACGGTGGTTGATGAAGTATTGACCTGAACGTACTGCTTCTTCAGCAACTGCATCAGCTGCTTGTTTCTTAGTACCAACGAACAATACAACTGCATCGTTAGCTGCTGCATCACGCATGAAATCGTAAGCTTGGTCAGCGTATTTTACAGTTTGTTGCAAGTCGATAACGTGGATTCCGTTACGTTCAGTGAAGATGTATTTAGCCATCTTAGGGTTCCAGCGACGAGTTTGGTGACCAAAGTGTACACCAGCCTCAAGAAGTTGTTTCATTGAAATTACTGCCATGAGTATTTCTCCTTTTTGTTTTTTTCCTCTTCTTGACTTCAACTCGCAAAACGACCCAAGGGCAACTGTTTCACAATTCATCAAGAATGAGTATTATCGTTCACACGACAAGTTTCATTTTACCATACTTTTTCAATATTTTCAAGCTATTTTAGTAGATTTTTAAAGCAAGGTAACTATATAAATCATAAAAGAGGCTCAAATCGAGCCTCTTCGGTTTATTCATTAGTTTGGATAGATATATGTTACAAAACCTTCTGAAGTTGTAGTAGGATTGAACCAACCACGTTTATTTCCGATTGTACGATTTCCACCATAGTTTGATTCAGATACTTGGATACTTGTTGATGATGAAACAGCTGTAACCACGGCTACGTGTCCATATCCACCATCATTCCAACATGCAATAGCACCAACTTGAGGTGTAGATCCTGTACGGAATCCTGCTGCAGCTGCACTTGTAGCCCACTGTGCTCCATTACCCCAGTAGTCTCCAGCCCAAGGCGCCAATGTTTTAGCTCCCCATGTACACTCACCAGTTGGATAACTTGAAGCGTTTGTACTGTATGTTGGACGATGTTTTACTGGTGCAGGAGTGTAGCTTGAAGATGATTCAGATGAACTAGATACTGCTTGAACTTCTGCTGTAAAAGTTGTATTCCCAGAAGCAACAACTGTTTGTTGTTGACTTTCTTGTTTAGCTTTGTAAGCTGCTTCTGCTTCTGCAGCTGCTTTAGCTTCTGCTTCCGCTGCTGCTTTTTTCTCAAGTAAACTTGCTTTTTCATCCTCTGCAGTAGCCTTTTCAGCAGCAAGATTCAATTCTGCAGCTTTCAATTCAGCTTGTTTTGTAGTTAATGTTTGAGCATCATCAGCTAGTTTTTGCTGATTTGAAATAACTGTATTAATTGCATCATTGTTTGCTACTTGTTTTTCAGAAATAGCTTTTTTATCTGCTTTTTGTTGTTCCAACATTTTGTTGTTTGCAGACACGATTTCACTCATTGCAGCAACACGTGAAATAGCTTCTGTAATTGATTTTGAATTCACAATTGTATTGATGTAATTTGTTGCAGCTCCATTTGTTTGAGCACTACGAGCTTGTTTTTGCAATGAATCATTGCGAGATACAATATTCTTAGAAAGTTCTGTAATTTCACCCTCAAGCTTTTTAGATTCTGCTTGTAGTCTATCATTTTCAGATTGCAAGTTTGATTGCTCTGTTTGAATAGCAGATACTTGCTCCTGAATTTGATCAACTTGTTTTTGGGCTTCCTGTTGTTGTGCTGTTAAGTTACTAATTTTATTATCTTGAGCAGCAATTTTGTCATCAGTCGTTTCTGCATGCGCAGTTGTTAAAACAGCTACTTGAGAAACCATTACTGTACTTAGTAAAAGTGACGCTAAGATTTTTTTCTTCATATTTCGTAGATACTCCTTCTTTTAAAGACACTACTAGTATACCAAAAAAAGGCCTAATGAATATTACGCCTTTGTTACATTTTTATTTCTTTCTTATAGGTAAATCTTTTCAAAAATAAACTGAAAAATAATCATCCATATAAGGTTCAAAATCATTGATGGTACTAAACTATAGACTATAAATAAAGACATACCATCCACAGTTAAACCTACCACTAATGCAAGTATATAAGCTCCCATCTCAAATAGAAAAGTCATGACAATAATTGCCAACATTCTCGTCCAACGATTCAATAAAATAACACTATTAAATTTATGGAGAAATACTCCCAACAAGACGAACAACAAAGTCGCAATCCCTATTAGATGGAAAAAGTAAACATCGTAAACCAAGCCTATCACAAAACAATAGACTAGGTAGAGATACTCTGATACTTCTATCGTCTCAAATAAGAGAAATAAAAACAGAAAGTGACTAGCCAAATGTACATGGGGGAAAAATGAGCCCAGAAGCTGGCTAATATGGGCGTCAATTAGAACAAAGAAAGGAAGCAATAAAAATACTCCAACTCGCTTCAACTGTCTCATTATGAATTCCCCACTAATTCTATCACACTCACATTATGAGTATCTGCACTTAATTTAACAGTTACTTCTCGTGTCAAGTAGTCCATACTATGCGTTGTGGCAACCACTTCACCAACAGGAATATCAGCAACGTTAAAGTTTCCTAATCCACCAGTGGTCACCTTATCTCCTGCACTAATATCGCTACTACTATTTAATTGACTAATTTTTAGAACTTCATTTTCCTTGTCATAGCCAACAATAATCCCATAAATTGTAGTAGAACCATGTTGAATTTTAACAGAAATCTTATCAGCATTTTCCGTATTTGTCAGAAGGTTGACCATAGTAGAGTTGTCCTCCACTTTTGAAACACTCCCAATCAAACCACCATTTGCAATGGCTAACATATTTTCAGAAACCCCTTTTGATTTACCTGCATCCAGGGTCAATTCCTGCTTCCAAGATACTGGAGAACGCATAATAACATCTGCTGCTAAAGTCTTTGTAGCTTGCAATTTGGACTTCATATCAAGCAATTGGCGCAGTTGTTCATTTTCTGTCTTTAAACTTTCCGCCTCATTTGATTTAACTTCTAATTGGTAAATCTGTTTCTTCAAACTTTCATTTTCATTATATGTTCGTGTCAAATGAGCCAAATCTGATTTGACAGAATCAAACCACTGAAAAGGTTTTTGAACAACCCTATCAACCAATGAGATTCCATCTCCTAATCTTGTCACAATTGTACTTGAATAAGTCGTCGCTAAGAGAGCTGACACAAGCAGAACAGTGACAAAAACAATAATGACATATTTTGATTTTTTAAAACGGTTCATATCCCTACCTTTATATCAAAAACTGTTACAGTAACTTTTTATCAATTCCTGAAATCTACTAAGATTTTAAGAAAAATAAACAACAACCAAGTACGAGAACAACAAGAATGGTCAGCGTATCCTTTCGAGTCCATTTCAATTGTCTGTATTGACTTCTACCTTTTCCACCCTGATAACCACGCGCTTCCATGGCGATAGCCAAGGAATCCGCACGTTTTAAACTTGTCGCAAAAAGAGGAATCAAAATGGGAATCATCGCCTTCACCTTTTGAACAATGCTTCCTTCACCAAAATCCACTCCACGCGCTTTCTGTGCATTCATAATCCGCGTCGTATCATCCATTAAGGTAGGAACAAAACGCAAACTCATAGATAGCATTAAGCCAATTTCATGAACTGGAACTTTCACACGCTTTAAAGGTGCTAACAAAGCTTCGACAGCTGATGCCAAACTTAAGGGCATGGTCGTTAAGGTTAACAAAGTTGAAAAGAAAATAATCAATACAAAGCGACAAAAAATAATTCCAGCTTGTTGCAAAGCATAATCCGTAATTCTCACAAACGAAAACTCAAATAAAACATTCCCATTAGAAATGAAAAACAGTTGAAAAATAGTTGTGAAGGCAATCAAGAAAAACATAGATTTCAAGCCCTGAATAAAGAATGAAAGAGATACTCCTGACAAGGCAATAAATATCCCTGTCACTATAAAAAGAATTAGATTCGTCAAGGGATTATTAGCCCAAAAAACGATCAAAATCAGTAGCATCATAGCCAGTAATTTGCTGCGTGGATCCAATCGGTGAACTATCGAATCCCCTGGGATATAACGCCCCAAAATCATACTATCCATTTAGCGACTCCTTGAACTCCTCTATCTTAATCGGTAATCGTTTAAATGACACGCCTCTATCAGCCAATCGTTTACAAAAGGCTGTAATTTTAGGTACTCCCAACTGCACTTCTTCCATAAAGACAACATCTTGAAAGACATCACTTGGTTTACCACCCTTAACTAAACGTCCCTTTTCCATCACATAGACTTGATTTGCATATTCAGCAACATCATCCATCAAATGTGTTACTAAGACGATGGTCATCCCTGACTGATGGAGCTTTTTGAACAAATTCATCAACTCTTTTCTTCCCAGAGGATCCAGGCCTGCTGTGGGTTCATCTAAGACTAATATAGCTGGCTCCATGGCAAGTATACCTGCAATGGCCACACGTCTCATTTGTCCACCTGACAGCTCAAACGGGCTACGATCAAAAAGTGATTCATCAATTCCAACCAGAGCCAGTTTCTCACGCGCAATCTGCTCCGCATCTTCTTCAGAAACTCCAAAATTTTGTGGTCCAAAAGCAACGTCTTTCAAAACCGTTTCTTCAAAGATCTGATTTTCAGCAAACTGAAATACCAAGCCAACCTGTTTTCTAATTTGACGAATATCTTTATTTTTAGAAGTCGAGGTGATTAAGGTATCAAAAACCCGCACACTTCCTTGACTTGGCACCAATAAACCATTTAATAGTTGCAAAATGGTTGATTTACCACTACCTGTGTGGCCAATTAAAGCCGTATAAGAACCATCTTTAATCGTCAAAGAAACATCCGACAAAGCTGCTGAAGCTAAGGGAGTCCCTTCTTGATATGTAAAACTCACATTTTCTAGAGCAATTCCCATAGCTTATCCTCTAGCTCACTTTCTGTCAAATAATTTTCAGGCAAATCATAGCCATTCTGGCTCAAAGAATGTTTTAATTGATTAGCAAAAGGATCGTCTAATCCAATTTGATCCAAATCATTTCGAGAGAAAAGCTCCCTTGGACTACTAGTTGATTCAATTGACCCTTTTTTCATAATCAACACACGATCACTCTTGGCAACTTCTTCCAAATCATGTGTAATGGAAATGACCGTCATATCATAGTCTTTCCGAATTCCTTTTACTGTCTCAATCAATTCTCTACGTCCCTCAGGATCCAACATACTCGTTGCTTCATCTAGGATTAAAATAGCTGGTCTTAGGGCTACAACACCTGCAATGGCCACACGTTGCTTTTGGCCACCTGACAGACGAGCTGGCTCTCTCTTTTTAAAGTCCAACATGCCAACCAAATCCAGAGCTTCTTCCACTCTTTTTTTCATTTCTTGACGAGAAAGTCCCTGATTTTCCAAACCAAAGGCAACATCATCTTCAACAGTCGCTCCAACAAATTGATTGTCTGGATTTTGAAAAACCATACCGATTTGACGACGTATATTCCAAACATTTTCCTCAGTCAAACGTTGGCCATCAATTACAATCTCTCCGGATTCTGCTTCCAGTAAACCATCAATTAATCGAACCGTCGTTGATTTACCACTACCATTATGCCCTACAATCGAAAGCCATTCTCCACGTTTCACGTGAAACGTAATATCCTTCACATCGTAGTATTCCTGATTTTCCTTATAACGAAAAGAAAGATTTTTTACATCAATTATTGATTTCATTTCGAACCAAATGTCCCTTTAAATACATAGGCACTACCCTTGAAATAATCATAGCCAGAGTAGATAGTGAAAAACAAGGCTACATAAAGTAGAACTTGACCAAGCAAAGTCCAATGTAATAGCAAGAAAATAATCGCAAACATCTGACTGAAAGTTTTAATTTTTCCAGGCATGGCTGCTGCTAAAACTGTTCCACCAGTTTCAACTAATAAAAGTCTTAAACCTGTCACAGCCAACTCACGACAGATGATCACTGCAACAATCCAAGCTGGAGCCATACCTAACTCAATCAGCATAATAAAAGCAGACATAACTAGTAGCTTATCCGCCATAGGATCTGCAAATTTACCAAAATTACTGACCACATTCCATTTACGAGCTAAATATCCATCTAAATAATCTGTAATACTGGCAATAGCAAATATAATAGCTGCTACTATATGACTTTCTAGCGAATTTCCTATCGTTAAAATAAAGATAAAAATAGGTATAAAGAGAATTCGACCTATTGTTAAGAGATTGGGAATTTGTTCTTTTTTCATTCGTTTTTCCTTAATTTTTAGTAAAGGTTACAGTGATTTTTCCAGTCTGAGCTGTTAATTTCGATAAGTCAACAGTCTGATTATCTACTGTTAAAGCAACACCTTTGACAACACCTAAAGTAATGGTCACAGGATTTTTTGTTGAAACTGTTGTTTCCGCACTTTTATTATCTGGTGATAAGGTCACACCACCCTCAAGATCACTTTCTGAAACACTAACCCAACTTCTAGCATCTGAGACTGATAATTGTAATTTTGCAGTTTCCTTGCTCGTTTTATAAGCAACTTCTACTCTATTTCCTTCACCTGATACACTTATAGCAGGTTCTATACTTGAAGAACTACTTGATGAACTACTGCTTGAAGATGAAGTTACAGAACTAGTCGAGCTTGTTGCTTGGACCACACTATAACTAGACGCAGACGAACGCTCCGGTTGAGTCTGGAGATAATTCCAAACATAATAAGTCACAAATATTACAATCGATAGGGCAAAGAGTATAAAATAAAATAAAGGTAAAAATGATGTCCTATTTTTCTTACTTGAGCGTCTCCTACCTGCCAACTCCTCTTCATCAACATCTACTTCCTCATAAGTAATCATGCTCCCAGAATCATAAGCATCCAAGACAATTCGCTCATCAAGTTCAACTGCCCACGCATACTTTCTCAAAAAAGAACGAGTATAAAATGGACTAGGAAGTTGATCAAAATCATCATTTTCCATTGCCTCCAACATATCCAACTGAATTTCTGTTTTTTTATGTAATTCTTCTAAAGTCAACCCTTGGTTGGTTCTAGCTAAACGTAAAACCTCACCAATTGTTTTTTTCCTCATACTTGTCATTCCTTCTTTCTAGTATCGATTATGATAGATCTCTACGATGGGAATATTGTAAAATCAACTATATCACCATCATCTATTAAATGATGTCCAGCATCAAGGACATCCTCTAAAGTAATTTCCTGTAAAATTTTCGGCAAATCAAAAATTGTCTCACCCTGTCCAAAAGCATCATATTGCGTTGCAATAAATTCAAGAGAGTTCATGCTACTGAAAAATTCTCCAAACATCTCTCTTTTGATAATATCTAAATGATCCTCTGTAATATCTAAATCCTTTGTGAAATTACGAATAGCCTTCCTAAACTGGTGAGATAAAGCAACTGGCTCTTTTGTATCCATTGTCAACATAACAAAATGAAAGCGACTTGTTACTTCAACTTCCAGAGATAAGGAAGAGTCAATTTTACCTGATTCATATAGTTTTTGAAAACGATCCGAAGTCCAACCAAACATCATTGCAAATAATAATTTTAATAAAATATGATGTCGATAGCAATCCGCTTCAGCAACTTCTCGCTTACCTCTAATCCCAATCGCTAGCTTAGGAGAAGATACTTCCATTCTCATACTGTCTGTTTGCTTTACAGCCTGTAAAACAAACTTTTCTCTTGCTCCATCCTGAACATCTAAATCTTTCAGTTCTTTGCTTTCAAAATAGTCCTGTACTCGTTCCACATCAAAATTACCAACTAAAAACAGAGACATGTTTACAGATTTGTAAAATCTTGTAAAATTTTCTTGTAAATTAGTTAGATTGATTTGGGAAATGGACTCCTCGCTTCCAACTATATCCGTTGCTAAAGGTGTGCCAGGATATAAATTCGCTAGAGTTGAAAAGAATAAACACGAATCTGGATCATCTTGATACATTTCCCGTTCTTGCTGGATAATATCCTGCTCTCTCAGAATCGAATCTTCGGTGAAATGTGCTGATGTTACCAATTCATCAAGTAAGTCTAAATTTTCTAAAAAATAATCCGTTGCTGAAAAAAGATAGCTTGTTTTTGTAAAGCTTGTAAAGGCATTACTATCTGCACCTAGACTCGTAAAAGCCGATATCAAATCACTAGCATCTTCTCTCTCAAATAATTTATGTTCAAGAAAATGAGCAATTCCCGCAGGATATTCTTTTACATCTCCGTCAACTTCTATGACAAGCATATCTACCGAACCAAACTGAACAGTGACACTCCCGTAAACCTCTTTAAATTCCTTTTTAGGCAAAAGAGCAACTGTCAATCCGTTGGCCAAACGAGTTCGATAAACCATTTCTTTTACAGCTGGATAGTATTTTTCTTCAAAAACAACCTTTGTCATTCTATTCCTTCCATAAAGTAAATCGCTTGTAGTTTCACATTATTAGCTGCTCTACAAATAGCATCTTTGTCAACTTGCTTGAGTTTTGCAATCCAACCTTTAAAGTCTGCTGAAGATTTTCCAAGTAAGGCATTTTGATAAGCACGTTCAATCAATGAACCTTGATTATCTTGAGAAAGCAACAAAGACCGACGAATCATTTCCTTGGTCTGCTCTAGCTCAAGCTCTGTGAAATAACCTTTTTTTAAATCAAGCAGTTGATTATTCATCATTTTTCGAGCCTGATTCCGATTTTCTCGATCAATGCCAGCATACATCCTCAAGAATCCACTAAACAAATCGAGCTGACTTGAAATAGTATAAGCCAATCCAGCATTTTCACGGACATTTGTAAATAGTTTAGAGTGAGCAAATCCACCAAGTAAACCATTCATTACAATCATGGGTAAATGTTGCTCATCACCGTATTCAGAAGGACAATGATAACCTAATTCCAAAATGGATTGTCCCACATTTTTCCGAACCATACCTTCCTGCAGGATATTGGAATAATGTTGACAATACTGAACCTTCACATCTCCTTTTCGACCTTTAAAGCCAAATGATTCTAATACATTTTGAATTTCAACCTCATTAAAGTCACCTAGGAAAAAGAAATCTATTCGATCATTGGCCAAAAATTCTTGGAAACAAGAATAAGAACTCTGTGGAGTTTCATCTAAAATACGATTTCGTAAATCACTATATTCCAATTGGAGACGTTCGTCATGAAAAAATATTTTGTCTAATTCTTTATGTGAAAAATAAAAAGAATCATCCATATCAACTGCTAAACTTGCTAGCAATTGCTTTTTCTCAATTTCAAATAAGGCTGGATCAAATCCATTATCAACTACTACGGGGGAAAAAAGAGTTTCTTTTAAAAGTTCCAAAACCTGAGAAGTTAGCACATTTTTCTTACTTAAAAACTCATCACGAACATAGTTAAATGTCAATTCTACAATATGACTTTGCCCTCTTCTGAAACAATTGGTTGACATATCTGTACCATATAGACTGGCCAAATGTTTTCTCAAATCTTGAGCAGTAGGATACATCTGATTAGCAGTCTCTAGCATACTCGCACTCAACATGCGACCTGCAATCGTATCAAGAGATAATGGAGCGGTAAAACGCACGGTGATTTTGTTCGTTTTAAACTTTTTTGATTGGATAAAATGTGTTGAAATTCCATGCACTAACTCCATGATTTACCTCCTTATATACAGACTTCTATTATATCACGAAAACCTGAAATTTTCTTGTTCTCTGTAACACTTTTGAAATAAAAATCGCTTACATTTCTCCCTGTTTCTCTCACTATTTTTAGGAAAATATGGTATAATACCAAAGATTGAGGTGAATTATGGAATACAAATTATTTGAAGAATTTATTACCCTCCAAGCACTACTCAAAGAACTTGGAATTACACATAGTGGAGGAGCTATCAAATCATTTCTCTCTGAACATTCTGTTTACTTTAATGGGGAATTAGAGAGTCGTCGTGGTAAAAAACTTCGTATTGGTGATAAAGTTGACATCCCTGACATGAATATTGACATCTTGTTGACACAACCTACGTCTGATGAGCAAGAGGAATACCAAGCTGATAAAGTTGAAAAAGAACGAATTGCTAAACTTGTTAAGGAGATGAATAAGGGTGTAAAAAAAGATAAATCAAAACCTACTTCATCACCCAAAAGCAAACAAGCTCCGCGATTCCCTGGTAGATAATCATGTGGCTACAACACCTATCTCTCAAGACTTTTCGTAACTACAAAGAGACGAAAATAGACTTTAATCCTAAATTAAATGTCTTTTTAGGACGCAATGCACAAGGAAAAACAAATATGTTAGAGGCTATCTATTTTTTAGCCTTAACACGTAGTCATCGAACTCGAACAGATAAAAATCTCATTCATTTTAATGAGGAACAACTTCACCTTTCAGGTCTTGTTCAGAAAAAAACTGGATCCATTCCTCTCGAAATCGAACTAACACAAAAAGGACGTGTGACAAAAGTTAATCACTTAAAACAGGCGCGCCTTTCAGATTATGTGGGACACATGAATGTTGTTTTATTTGCTCCGGAAGATTTACAACTAATTAAAGGTGCACCTTCGGTTCGACGAAAATTTATTGATATGGAGCTTGGGCAAATTAAGCCAATCTATTTATCAGACTTAACAAATTATAACCATATCCTAAAACAAAGAAATACCTATCTAAAATCAGCTCAAAAAATAGATAAAACCTTCCTTTCAGTACTAGATGATCAGCTAGTCGATTATGGATGTCGTGTAATGAATCACCGCTTAGATTTCATAAAAAAACTAGAACATTTTGGTCGTAAGAAACATTTTGAACTTTCCAATCAGATTGAAGAGTTGTCAATATCCTATCAATCTTCTGTCAATATAACTGACAATCAAAACTTATCCGAATCTTTCAAAATTGCTTTAGAAAAAAGTAGATCCAGAGATTTATTTAAAAAGAATACTGGTGTCGGTCCTCATCGAGATGACATTTCTTTTTATATAAATGGGATGGATGCTAGTTTTGGAAGTCAAGGTCAACATCGCAGTCTCGTCCTCTCTATAAAATTAGCAGAAATCGAGTTAATGGAAAGCATTACTACAGAATCTCCAATATTACTGCTTGACGATGTTATGAGCGAACTTGACAACACTAGACAACTAAAATTATTAGAAACGATTTCTCGTTCAATCCAAACCTTTATCACAACAACAAGCTTAGACCATCTTCAAAATCTGCCAGAAAATCTAAGTATCTTCACTATTCAGGATGGTAAAGTTTCTGTAAATTACAATTGACAATATTGTAAAAGAACTCCTGTTTCCACGGGAGTTCTTTTCATTGTTTTTTACATAGAATAATTTGGTGCCTCATTCGTAATTTGTACATCATGAGGATGGCTCTCTTTCAAACCAGCACCAGACATTTCAATAAATTGAGCATTATCGTGTAGTTCTTTAAGGTTAGCTGCACCACAGTAACCCATACCAGAGCGAATACCTCCAATCATTTGGAAGACAATATCAGCTGCAGCACCTTTATAAGCAACACGACCTTCAATTCCTTCTGGAACAAGTTTATTTGCTTCATTGACAGAACCTTGGAAGTAACGATCGCTTGAACCTTTCTTCATTGCTGCGATTGAACCCATACCACGGTAAGTCTTGAACTTACGTCCTTGGAAGATTTCAGTTTCGCCTGGAGCTTCATCAGTTCCAGCAAACATTGATCCAAGCATAACTGCATTTCCACCTGCAGCAAGGGCTTTTACAATATCTCCAGAATACTTGATTCCACCGTCAGCAATGATCGTTTTACCATATTCACGCGCAACAGCTGCAGCATCGTAGATAGCTGTTACTTGCGGAACACCAACACCAGCAATCACACGAGTAGTACAGATAGAACCTGGTCCAATACCAACCTTAACAACGTCTACACCCGCTTCATAAAGTGCGCGTGCACCCTCAGCTGTTGCAATATTTCCAGCAATCAAAGTACGATCTGGGAAGTGAGCACGAATCTCAGCAATTTTACGCAAGACACCTGCAGAATGACCATGCGCAGTATCAATAACAATTGCGTCAGCTCCTGCCTCAAAAAGAGCCTCTGCACGTTCAAATGTATCTGAAGTAACACCTACTGCACCTGCAACTAGAAGACGACCAAACTCATCTTTAGCCGCATTTGGAAACTCAATAACTTTTTCAATATCTTTGATAGTAATCAAGCCAGAAAGACGTCCTTCTTCATCTACCAAAGGAAGTTTTTCAATACGGTGTTCTTGAAGAATACTCTCAGCTGTTGTAAGATCTGTACCCACAGGAGCAGTCACAAGATTCTCACTGGTCATATGATTTGAAATTGGTTGGTTATAATCTGAAATAAAACGAAGATCTCGGTTTGTCAAAATACCAACTAATTTACGATTTTCAAGTGTTTCAACAACTGGAACACCACTGATACGGTAACGTCCCATAAGCTCATCAGCCTCAGCAATTGTATGTTCAGGTGTCAAGAAGAACGGATCAATAATAACTCCATTTTCAGAACGTTTTACCTTACGAACTTCCTCTGCTTGTTGAGCAATTGACATGTTTTTATGGATAACTCCGAGACCGCCTGCACGAGCAATAGCAATGGCCATTTGACTCTCTGTAACTGTGTCCATGGCAGCGGTAATAATTGGGATATTTAAAGTCAAATTATCTGCCAATTTAGTTGTTAAATCTGCATCGTTAGGCAACACATGACTTTCAGCTGGAATAAGCAATACATCATCAAAGGTAAAACCTTTTTTCAAAAATTTAGTGTCCCAATTAGACATTCGAAGTTTCCTCTTTTCTTTCTTTTTGAGCTTGACTCTTTTTATATTGTATCTATCATACCATTCTATAAAAATTTGTCAAATGTTACAGGGGTAAATAAAAAACTATCTTTTCTTTGAGATAGAAATGATAGTTTCTTGTAAAATAAACTTATTTGAAGTAATGAAGTCCCATTGCCCCTTTAACCTCAGATAGGGTTTGACCCGCAACTTCACGCGCTCTTTCACTACCTTTTTGAAGCATATTATAAACTTCTCCCATATCCTTAGCAAATTCAATACGGCGCTCACGAATAGGACCCAGTTCACGTTCTAATATTTCAAGTAGATAACGCTTGGTCTTCACATCACCAAGACCACCTCGTTGATAATGTTCTTTCATGTCAGCAATTTCTTGAGCATCTTCTGGACGACCAAAAACATCTAGATAATGGAAAACCATATTTCCCTCAATCTTACCTGGATCTTCCACCCGAATATGATCTGGATCTGTATACATACTCATCACTTTTTTACGCAAAGTATCCGCATCATCAGCTAAATAAATACCATTATTGAGTGATTTAGACATTTTAGCATTTCCATCTAAACCAGGCAAACGCCCTGCTCTCTCATTTTCTGGATAAATACCTTCCGGCTCTACCAAGACATCACAGTTATATGCGTTGTTAAAAGAGCGAACAATTTCACGAGTTTGCTCAATCATTGGTTTCTGATCTGTCCCAACAGGAACATAATTAGCCTTGAAAGCTGTGATGTCAGCTGCTTGAGCTATTGGATAGACCAAGAATCCTGTCGGAATGCTTTCTCCAAATCCTTTCTGAGCAATTTCTGTCTTGACAGTTGGATTACGCTCCAAACGTGCTAATGAAACCAGATTCATATAATACATAGACAACTCAGCCAACTCTGGAATCTGGCTTTGAATAAAAATAGTTGACTTATTTGGATCCAATCCAACTGCAAGATAATCCAAAGCCACATTTCCGATAGACTCTACAATGGTTTGAGGATCTTTGGCATGATCTGTCAAGGCTTGTTGGTCAGCCAAGAACACAAACATATCATACTTATCCTCTTCCTGTAATAATACTCGATTTTTGAGACTTCCAACATAATGTCCAATATGCAATTTTCCTGTTGGACGGTCTCCTGTTAAAATAATGGGTTTAATCATTTTATTCTCCTTCGATATAGTTCCTTCAATTATAGCATTTTTTTAATGAAATAACCGCAATTTATCAAAATAAATCGGCCTTGCTATTGATGTTTTTGTGTAAAGGAAATTGTAAATATAATTTACACAAAATTGACAGATAAAAATTTGAATATTTCCGTATTTTCTAGTAGAATAAATATATTACACATATAGGAGAAAAACATTGCTTACAGTATCTGATGTTTCACTACGTTTTAGTGATCGCAAACTTTTTGATGATGTCAATATCAAATTTACAGAAGGAAATACTTATGGATTAATCGGTGCTAATGGTGCCGGAAAATCAACCTTTTTAAAAATTTTAGCTGGAGATATCGAACCTACTACTGGTCACATCTCTCTTGGTCCAGATGAACGTCTCTCTGTTCTTCGTCAAAATCACTTTGACTATGAAGATGAACGTGCCATTGATGTTGTTATCATGGGAAATGAAAAACTTTATAGCATCATGAAGGAGAAAGATGCTATCTACATGAAAGAAGATTTCTCAGATGAGGATGGAGTGCGTGCTGCCGAACTCGAAGGAGAGTTTGCCGAGCTTGGGGGCTGGGAAGCAGAAAGTGAAGCCTCTCAACTACTTCAAAACCTAAACATTCCAGAAGAATTGCACTATCAAAACATGAGCGAATTGGCCAACGGTGAAAAAGTAAAAGTTCTCCTAGCCAAAGCACTTTTTGGTAAACCTGATGTTCTTCTCTTGGACGAGCCGACCAATGGTTTGGATATCCAATCAATTACATGGCTAGAAGACTTCTTGATTGATTTTGATAACACCGTTATCGTAGTATCCCACGACCGTCACTTCTTAAACAAAGTATGTACTCACATGGCCGACCTTGACTTCGGAAAAATCAAACTCTATGTCGGAAACTATGACTTCTGGAAGGAATCTTCTGAACTCGCTGCTAAATTGCTAGCAGACCGTAATGCCAAAGCAGAAGAAAAAATTAAACAATTGCAAGAGTTCGTTGCTCGTTTCTCTGCTAATGCTTCTAAGTCAAGACAGGCAACATCACGTAAGAAAATGCTTGATAAGATTGAGCTAGAAGAGATTGTACCATCTAGTCGTAAATATCCATTTATCAACTTTAAAGCGGAACGTGAAATCGGTAATGATCTCTTGACAGTAGAAAATCTAACTGTAAAGATTGATGGTGAAACTATCTTGGATAATATTAGTTTCATCTTGCGTCCAGGTGATAAGACAGCACTTATTGGACAAAATGACATCCAAACGACTGCATTAATTCGTGCAATCATGGGAGACATTGACTATGAAGGAACTGTCAAATGGGGAGTGACCACTAGTCAATCTTACCTGCCAAAAGATAACTCAGCTGATTTTGCAGGAGGAGAATCAATTCTTGACTGGTTGCGTCAATTCGCAAGTAAAGAAGAAGATGACAATACTTTCCTACGTGGTTTCCTCGGCCGTATGCTCTTCTCTGGAGATGAGGTTAACAAACCTGTAAATGTCTTGTCAGGGGGAGAAAAAGTTCGTGTCATGCTTTCAAAACTCATGCTCTTAAAATCAAATGTCCTTGTACTTGATGATCCAACCAATCACTTGGACTTGGAATCTATCTCAAGCTTGAACGATGGATTGAAAAACTTTAAAGAATCAATCATCTTTGCCAGCCATGACCACGAGTTTATTCAAACTCTAGCTAACCATATCATTGTCTTGTCTAAAAATGGCGTCATTGACCGTATCGATGAAACCTATGATGAATTCCTAGAAAATGCAGAAGTACAAGCAAAAGTTAAAGAACTTTGGAAAGACTAAATAAAACTTCAAAACTCAGTTGGGTTAACCAGCTGAGTTTTCTAACATTTTATGAGGTAACATGAAATTATTTTTTAAAACATATTGGACCTATTTTGTTTCTTTCATCATTCCCATAATCATTATGATAGGAGTATATCTATCTCAAGGTATCTACTGGAATAGCGACAATTCTCCTCTATTAGGAGATGGCTTTCATCAATACGTTATTTTTGATATAGCTCTAAGAAATATCCTACATGAAAATGGTAGTCTGTTTTACACCTTTACAAGTGGCCTCGGATTAAATTTCTATGCCCTATCTAGTTATTACTTGGGAAGTTTCCTTTCACCTCTAGTTTACTTTTTTGATCTAACGAATATGCCAGATGCTGTCTATCTGACAACTCTCTTAAAATTTGGATTGATTGGTTTGTCAACTTACTTTAGTTTAAATAAATTATTTCAATCGATTCCTAAGCCTTTAAAACTAGCTTTATCTACTTCCTACGCTCTGATGAGTTTCACTGTCAGTCAATTAGAGATAAAAACTTGGCTAGATGTTTTTATCTTGATTCCTTTAATTATAACTGGTTTACAGCTACTTATCACTGAAAAGAAATTACTATTGTACTTTACAAGTCTGTCAATTTTGTTTATTCAAAATTATTATTTTGGCTATATGACAGTATTGTTTCTTATTCTCTGGTATGTCTGTCAAATTTCTTGGGACTTTAAAACTCGAAAATCATCTTTTCTTGATTTCATAATCACCTCCGTTTTAGCTGGTATGGCTAGTTTGATTCTGACTCTTCCTACTCTATTTGATTTACAGACACATGGGGAAAAATTAACTGGAATTACAAAGTTTCAAACTGAAAGTAGCTGGTATCTTGATCTCTTTGCTAAACAATTCATTGGTTCCTTTGACACAACAAAGTATGGGGCCATCCCAATGATTTTTGTTGGACTACTTCCCTTTATTTTGACCATTTTATTTTTTACGCTGAAATCTATTAAGTTTCACGTGAAACTTATCTATGCAATCTTCTTTGCATTTCTAATTGCAAGCTTTTATATAGAAGCTCTTGATTTATTTTGGCAAGGTATGCATACTCCAAATATGTTTTTACATCGCTATGCTTGGATTTTCTCTACCTTGTTAATTTACACAGCAGCGGAAGTCTTAAATCGTCTGAAAGAACTTAAAGTCTGGAATTTTTTAGTTTCACTTTTTCTTCTAGTAACAGGGGTTTTAACTACCATCTATCTAAAATCGCATTATTCTTTTTTAACAGATTTGAATATTCTACTTACTCTTGAATTTTTGGTTGTCTATTCGCTTTTACTCCTTGCAGTTATCAAAAAGTTTATCTCTGTAAAACTGTTTGCCATTCTAATCTCTTTATTTATAATGGTTGAAATAAGTTTAAATGCTTCATCTCAAATGGACGGAATTGCTAAAGAATGGGGCTTTGCTTCTCGAAGTGCATATAATCGAGATATCCCAGCTATGGAATCTTTCTCAATATATATTGGAAATCAATTTACTCGTACTGAAAAACTACAAACTCAGACAGGAAATGACAGTATGAAATTCAACTACAATGGAATCTCTCAATTTTCATCTGTTCGAAATCGTTCAGCAAGCTCTACTTTGGATAAACTTGGGTTTAAATCCTCTGGGACCAATCTCAATCTCCGTTATGCCAATAATAGTATTTTGGCTGATAGTTTATTTGGAATCCAATACAATATCTCAGAAAGTCCTATTGATAAGTATGGTTTCCAAGATGTATATCAAAAAGATAATCTTACCCTATATGAAAATCAATTCTCTCTTCCGATTGCATTTGCTAGTCAATCTGTTTACAATGATGTCAAGTTCAATGAACATACCTTGGATAATCAGGCCTCATTTTTAAATCAACTTGCTAACGTCAATTTTGATTATTTTTCTCCAATCCCTTATGACAAAACAGAAAATACTAATGATTTGATTAGTGTTACAAGTTCTTCAAATGAGGATGCAGAAATCCAGTATCAAATTGAAGTGCCAGAAAACAGTCAAGTTTATCTTTCTTTCACAAACCTTCACTTTTCTAATGACAAACAAAAAAAGGTTGACATCCTTGTAAATGGGGAAAAGAAAACTTTTACAACTGATAATGTCTTCTCCTTCTTTAATCTAGGATATATTAAAGAGAAAAAAACTTTCAATATTAATGTTAGTTTCCCTGGAAATTCACAGGTATCATTTGAATCTCCTACCTTCTATCGTTTAGATACCAAAACTTTTACCGAGGCAATTCAAAAAATTAAAGAACAACCTGTCACAGTATCAACTTCTAAAAACAAGGTCTTTGCTACATATGATGTCAAACAAGATACGTCGATTTTCTTCACCATTCCTTATGACAAAGGTTGGTCTGCCTACCAAGATGGGAAGAAAATAGAAATTAAACAAGCTCAAACTGGTTTTATAAAAGTTGACGTTCCTAAGGGAAAAGGAACTATTACACTTTCCTTTATTCCCAATGGGTTTGTTGTTGGAGCAATCTGTTCCTTTACTTCTCTTTTACTATTTGGAATCTATAATCACAAACGAAAGTCATCTAAGACATAAAAAAATCGACCAGTTGGTCGATTTTTTTAATCTTCTTCCATTTTCTTAGGTCGATAGGCTAGCATACCTAAACCAGTAAATAGGGCTAATATCACAGCAAGGAAAATGACTTGATGATGAATATTTCCTGTCATAGAAATTGTTTGTCGTAATCCAGAAACCGAATAACTCATTGGTAACCAAGGATTAATAGCTCTAAAGAAATTATTTGTCAAAGCAAGTGGATAGGTACCTGCACTTGATGCTAACTGTAATAATAGCAAAATAAGAGAGAAGAAAGCTCCTACACGGCTATTCCATGTTGTTAATGCAGTTACCATAGACATAAATGTTAAGCTTGCGATAATAATTAAGAACAAGGTTCTCATTTCATGATTTGCTGTTAGACCAATAAGATGAACGCCACCATAGACTAAGAAAGCGGCTAAAACAGCTATAATACCATTTATTTCAGCTCGAGATTTCAACCAAGCCCAACGGCTCTCTGGATGACGTCCTGAAGGCAACTTCGCAAAGATCATATTTGTTGATATTGCTGCAACAAAAAGAGCAACTGATATCATATAAGGAGCCATTGCGATTCCATTTACAGGAACTTGATCATTGTCTGTTTTGGAAAGATTGAGTGGATTTGACAAAATCTCTGCATTTTTAGATTCTGTTGATGCTGATTTGAGTTGATCACTAGCATTACCTAGTCCTTGTCCTAAAGAAGCAACTCCTGTCTGTAAATCTTCCAATCCAGAAGTTAACTTTGTTCCACCTTCTGCAAGTTTCCCAGATCCATCTGCCAATTTATTAGCTCCATTCTCTAATTGAGAAGCACCTGAAAGTAACTGACTGGATTTGTCTGCTAATTGACCAGATCCTGATTGTAATTTATCAACTCCTGCCATTAATTCTTGACTCTTTTGATTCAATTGGTTAGAGCCAGTTGATAATTTTTCAATACCAGATACTAATTCTGGAGTTTTTTCAACTAATTGACCAACTCCTGCTGTCAAGCTAGAAGATTTTTGTGTCAAGGTGTTTGAGCCTGAAAATAGTTGATCCAAACTACCTGTCAAGGTGGAATTCTTTTCACTTAGTTGACTTGCGCCCTGAGAAACTTTATCAACACCTGCAGTATATGCATTTACACCTGATGCAATCGACTGACTGGCAGGAACTAATTTACTCGTCACTGCTCCCTGTATTTCTGTTAATCCACTTGACAATCCTGTCAAAGAAGTAGAAGCAAGCGGTAATACTTGATTAGCTTGATCTTTTAATGTTGAAAGATTAGAAGATTGATTTTGTAAGTTTTCTAATCCTCCCTGTAAACCTTGTACTAAAGCTATAATTGACTGAGCCGATTGAATACTATCAGTCGAATTTTGAGATACAGAAGCACTTATCTCAGCTTGTTGCTCACTTGTCAAGGATTGATAAGCTGCTGTTGATTGAATATTTGCTAATGTAGTTGCTTTTTCAGACTGAGCACTTGCTAGCATTTGATTAGAAAGAGAAACTATACTTGATAAAACAGAAGATAATTGTTTTGTATCTCCAACATCAATATTTTGAATAGCTTGATTTAACTGATTTAGACCAGAAGATAATTGATTAATTTGATCTTTTTGCCCAGATGAAGCATCTAACTTACTAGAAAGTTGTTGAATCCCTTCACTTAATTGCTCCACACCCATTCGAAGTGTAGCTGATTGACTAGATAACTGATTCGCACCTGTTGCAAGATTTCCCACTCCATTTGTATAGGCACTAACACCAGATGAAAATTGGTTAAGACCAGTATTGAGCTGAGAAACACCTCCAGTATAGGCCTCTACACCAGTATATAACTGATTGATTCCCCCTACTAATTCAGGACTTTTAGAAGCTAATTGACCTAATCCGCTATCTAATTTACTCACTGCACCAGTATATGTAACCAAACCACTATTAAAAGTCCCTAAGCCAAGATGAAGTTGTTCAACACCAGAAACATAAGCAGATAATCCTTTAGTAAACTGCTCCGTTCCATTTGAAAATGTTAAACTTGAATCTGCTAAAGAGTGCAGGTTGGTAGTTAATGTTTGACTTCCTGTCACTAATTGATTCGCTCCATCAGTTAATTTTTCACTACCAGAAGCTGCTTGACTCATACCATCTTTTAATTCGACCATCTTGTTAAATAAAGCTTTAGTATAGGTCTCAGTTACATTTGTAGACACATTCTGCTTTAATTGTGTCATCGCAGAATCGCTCATCTTGCTAGCAATAAAACTATGACCACTTGAAGTCTGATAATCGATTTGCATTTGCTCTGGATGATTCGTTAAAATAGAAGCTGCTTTTTCAGATAAATCACTTGGTAAAGTCACTACCATATAGTAATCGCCATCTTCCAATCCCTTCTTACCTTCCTCTTCATCTACGAAATGAAAATCTAAGGTTTTATTTTCTTTTAAATTGGACACCATGTCTTTTCCTATAGACATGCTATTACCATTATAGGAGGCTTCTTTATCATTATTGACAACTGCCACAGGTAAGTCAGACAATTGCCCATATGGATCCCACATTGATGACAAAAATATAATATTGTACAGAGCTGGAATAAGAGAAATCCCTATCATGACAATAATAAAGGTTGGTTTTTTAAAAATTGCTTTCCATTCTTTAAACATATCTTCTCCTTTTTTAAACATATTGTCTAAAATTTTGATATAATAGATTATACATTAAAAAATATAAATTACAAGATAAAAAATCCATTTTTAGACATATAGTCTAATTTGTTTACAAGGAGGAAATATGCAAGAAAGTAATAAACGCTTAAAAACAAAGAGAACTATTGAAAATGCTATGGTACAATTACTGATGGAACAGCCATTTGATCAAATTTCTACTGTCAAGTTAGCAGAAAAAGCCGGAATTAGTCGTTCCAGCTTCTATACTCACTATAAGGATAAGTATGATATGATTGAGCACTATCAAAGCAAGCTATTCCATACATTTGAATATATTTTTCAAAAACATGTTCATAACAAAAGAGATGCTATTTTAGAAGTCTTTGAATATCTAGAGTCAGAACCACTTCTGGCTGCCCTTCTTTCTGAAAATGGGACTAAAGAAATCCAAAATTTCTTACGAAATAAACTTCATATCATGCTCAGTACGGATTTACAAAAGCAATTTATGCAACTAAATCTAAATACCATTGAATTAGAATATAGTAGCATCTATCTAACTCACGCACTTTTTGGTGTCTGTCAAACTTGGATTGCACATGGAAAAAAAGAAAGTCCTCAAGAAATAACAGACTTCCTTATGAAGATGCTTGGTGATACAAATTGATACAAAAAGAGGAACACAACTGTGTTCCCTTTTATCTATACTCCGCCAGTAGGACTCGAACCTACGACATCATGATTAACAGTCATGCGCTACTACCAACTGAGCTATGGCGGATAAAATAGTCCGTACGGGATTCGAACCCGTGTTACCGCCGTGAAAAGGCGGTGTCTTAACCCCTTGACCAACGGACCTTCTATCTGTAGCAGATATAACCATTATATCAATTTCTTGCTAATTGTCAATTACTTTTGAGTTTTTTTCTCTAGAATATCTTTTAATTTTCTAATTTTTAATCTTGAAATAGGACAACGATGGTCTTCATAGAAAACAATTTCTAAATTCTTTCTATCAATTTCTCTGATGTTGCCTATATTTACCAAAAATGACTTATGAGGAGAATAAAATCGCTGAGTATGTTTGTCCTTTTCCTGAATATCTGTCATGGTACCATAAAATTCTTTTGCAAAATTCTTACCAATAATGCGCAATTTATGAGAGACTCCTGTCGTTTCAATATACAGAATGTCATGGTAAGGGATTTTTAAATCATTTCCCTTGTAATTGTAGTCAAAATAATCTACCACATCTTCATTTTCAAGTAACATACTCTTCGTGTAGAAGATATTTTGCTCAATTCTCTTCTTAAATAACTCATCATTGATATCCTTATCAACAAAATCTAGGGCTGATACCTGGTATTTATATGTTAGAGTCGCAAACTCTGATCGACTGGTGATAAAGACGATAATAGCGTAAGGATTGTAATGACGAATGAGCTGAGCCACTTCAAATCCCTTTTTCTCAATTCCATGAATATCAATATCTAGAAAATAAAGCTGGTTTACTTCATCATTTTCGATATATTCCTTAAACTCACGAACTTTTCCCGTTGTCTTGTATGATATTGGAATATTCGATTCTTTCGAAATTTCATCCAATATTCTCTCTAGTCTCACTTGATGTTCAATAACATCTTCTAAAATTAAAACTTTCATTCAAATTCCCTCTTAAATCTAATGATTTGTCTAAATGTACTGCCTTCCATCTCTGTTTCTAAAATAATGTTGTTGTACTTATCCAGTAGTTCTTTCACATTATTTAATCCTACTCCGCGATTTCTTCCCTTAGTAGAGAATCCTAAAGCAAATAGATCTCCTGAAGGAGTCATCGTCATTTTACATGAATTCTGAATCACAATCACTGTTTCAGTTTCCATCTTAATAACTGCTACTTCCATCTGCTTTTTATAACTATCAGCCGATCCTTCGACAGCATTGTTCAATAAAACACTCATAATACGAACTAAATCCAGAAGGTCTATTGGTAGTCTAGTAATTATATCTTTTACTTCCAGTGTAAACTCTACACCGTTATTTCGAGCATAGACAATTGACTGAGCAACCAAACTTCGTAAAGCTGAATCTTCTATGTTGTTCAAATCAAAGTAAGTGTACTTATCTGAGCGCAGTTTGTGATTGGCTTTAACCAAAACTTCGTTGTAAACTCTGTCAATTTCCTGTAAATTACCACTGTCAATTGCCATCTGCATACTGACAAGCATCCCAGCATAATCATGTCGAAAACCACGAATTTCATTATACAAACCGACAATTTCATCTGTGTAGTTTTGTAAATGTTTCTGTTCAAATTTCTTCTGCTTCAAAGCAATCTCTTTCTCCATTTGATCTTTATGTGAATTCATTGCAAAAAAGGTTAAAAGGAGAGAAATAAAGACGATAGATGATAAAATACTTCCAAAACTATTCAAATGTTTAATCGTACTTACCATATCTGAAACGAAAGATACAATATGGAGCAGTAGCAAAGCAAAAAATACTTTTGTCAAGAAAGGATAGAGGTAGTCTTTATCAAAATAGTTTAGATCCAAATGGAAATAATGAATGATTTTTAAGATAACGACATAAGTCAACACCGTTACAAGGAAAAAGAATGGTTCATAATATTGTAAAACAAAATTGTCTCCTGTTAGAGAGGATAAAGTTACGGACAAAAAGTTATGAGTGCTCTCATATAAAAGAGATAGTAGTAAACTTAGGAATAGTCCTCTATCCCTCTCATACTGTTTAATCCATCGAAAATAGGAATATAATACCAAAGGAAATAAAAATTTTACAATCCCTAAGTCATCTAAATGTAGAAGATATGATGGAAAATCAAGTACTATTTCTGTTAGTAATATATAAGCACTAAAAACGTATAGTTCTTTTCTATTTATTTGACCTTTACAAATTAAACGGTAACTGTGACTAATAATTAAAAAATAAACAATAACTAACCCAACTCCAAATAAATTCATTACTCTTTCCCCTTATTTCATTACTTTTTTCGTGGGAAAATAAAATCAAAGCGGATTTTTGGAAGTCTACTTTCCCCACCTTGAATCTCCTGCAAGTCTTTTTCCTTCAAGGCTACAAACTGTTCCAATTTAACTGTGTTTTTCATAATAAAATCTCCTTAAATGTTTTTTTCTTGTAAGCTAACTTACAAAAACTATTATACAAAATGGAATTTCGTTTTAGATAAAATTCTCTCAACTGTCATTTTTTTCTCCCCAAGTGTACTTTTTTAAGAAAAAAGCCGGGAAAATTCCCAGCTTTGCTACTATATTGATCCCAGCAGGATTCGAACCTGCGACCGTTCGCTTAGAAGGCGAATGCTCTATCCAGCTGAGCTATGAGACCTAATATAGCTATTCTACCAAAAATTCAATTGAAAGTCAATTTTCTATTTATGATAGGGCGAGCCCTGCTGTATTGTAAAAGCCCGATAGATTTGTTCAACAAGGACTAGTCTCATTAACTGATGGGGCAAGGTTAAACGGCCAAAACTAACAGAGAGATTGGCTCTCTTTTTTACATCCTGTGCTAATCCCAGACTCCCTCCAATAATAAATGTAAGAGTAGAAAATCCTTTTATAGAAGCTTCTTCTAGCTGCTTACTAAATTCTTCTGAGGAGAAAGTTCTCCCTTCGATAGCCAACACAATCACGAAATCACGGTCACCAACTTTTGATAAAATTCTCTGACCTTCTATTCCTAAAATCTTTTGATTTTCTGATTCACTGGCCCTATCTGGTGTTTTTTCATCTGCTAGCTCAATCATTTCAAGCTTAGCAAATCGAGAAATTCGTTTTAAATACTCTGCAATACCATCTTTCAAATACTTTTCTTTCAGTTTCCCAACTGTTACAACTTTAATTTTCATGACTCTATTCTAACATATTCTCTATTTTTTCACATCTTATTCACAAAACAAAAGGTTAATTTTAGCCGAGAAAACCACAGATTTTTGAAAGTTATCCACAATCTGTGAAAAACTTTTTGTGTTTAAGTTATAATTAAGCTAGTCAGTTTATACTTTCAGTAATTCAAAAATATGGAGGCAAATATGAAACATTTAAAAACATTTTACAAAAAAGGGTTTCAATTATTAGTCGTTATCGTCATTAGCTTTATTAGTGGAGCCTTGGGTAGCTTTTCAATAAACCAACTAACTCAAAAAAGTACTGTAAGTACCTCTAACAACAATAGTACTATTACACAGACTGCCTATAAGAATGAAAATTCAACAACACAGGCTGTTAACAAAGTAAAAGATGCTGTTGTTTCAGTTATTACTTATTCAGCAAACAGACAAAATAGCGTATTTGGTAATGATGATACTGACACAGATTCTCAGCAAATCTCTAGTGAAGGATCTGGGGTTATTTATAAAAAGAATGACAAAGAAGCTTACATCGTCACCAATAATCACGTTATAAATGGCGCCAGCAAAGTAGATATTCGTTTGTCAGATGGAACTAAAGTACCCGGAGAAATTGTCGGAGCGGACACTTTCTCTGATATTGCTGTCGTCAAAATCTCTTCAGAAAAAGTGACAACAGTAGCTGAGTTTGGTGATTCTAGCAAGTTAACCGTAGGAGAAACTGCCATTGCTATTGGTAGCCCATTGGGTTCTGAATATGCAAATACTGTCACTCAGGGTATTGTATCTAGTCTCAATCGAAATGTATCTTTAAAATCTGAAGATGGACAAGCCATTTCTACAAAAGCCATCCAAACTGATACTGCTATTAACCCAGGTAACTCTGGTGGCCCACTGATCAATATTCAAGGGCAGGTTATCGGAATTACCTCAAGTAAAATTGCCACAAATGGAGGAACATCTGTAGAAGGTCTTGGTTTTGCAATCCCTGCAAATGATGCTATCAATATTATTGAACAGTTGGAAAAGAACGGAAAAGTGACTCGTCCAGCTTTGGGAATTCAAATGGTCAATCTCTCAAATATTAATACAAGTGATATTAGAAGACTGAATATTCCAAGCAGTGTAACATCTGGTGTAGTTGTTCGTTCTGTGCAAAGTAATATGCCTGCCAATGGTCACCTTGAAAAATACGATGTTATTACAAAAGTAGATGACAAAGACATTGCTTCATCAACAGACTTACAAAGTGCTCTTTACAATCATTCTATCGGAGACACCATTAAGATAACTTACTATCGTAACGGTAAAGAAGAAACTACATCTATTAAACTTGACAAGAGTTCAGGTGATTTAGAATCTTAATTAACATCTATGTAAAGAAAGCTTTACATAAGAGAAAAGATGTGTTAGTGTAGAATCATGGAAAAATTTGAAATGATTTCTATCACGGATATACAAAAAAATCCCTATCAACCTCGAAAAGAATTTGATGGAGAAAAACTACATGAACTAGCACAGTCTATCAAAGAAAATGGGGTCATTCAACCGATTATTGTTCGTCAATCTCCTGTTATTGGTTATGAAATCCTTGCAGGAGAGAGACGCTATCGGGCTTCACTTTTAGCTGGTCTAACGTCTATCCCAGCTGTTGTTAAACAGCTCTCAGACCAAGAGATGATGGTTCAATCCATCATTGAAAATTTACAGAGAGAAAATTTAAATCCAATAGAAGAAGCACGCGCCTATGAATCTCTCATAGAGAAAGGATTTACCCACGCTGAAATTGCAGATAAAATGGGCAAGTCTCGTCCTTATATCAGCAACTCTATTCGCTTGCTGTCCTTGCCAGAACAGATCCTTTCAGAAGTAGAAAATGGCCAACTATCACAAGCGCATGCGCGTTCGCTAGTTGGCTTGAATAAGGAACAACAAGACTATTTCTTTCAACGAATCATAGAGGAAGGCATTTCTGTAAGGAAGTTAGAAACTCTTCTGACAGAGAAAAAACAAAAGAAACTGCAAAAAAATGATCATTTCATACAAAATGAAGAAGAACAGTTAAAAAAACTACTCGGATTAGATGTAGAAATCAAACTGTCTAAAAAAGACAATGGAAAAATCATTATTTCTTTTTCAAATCAAGAAGAATACAGTAGAATTATCAACAGCCTGAAATAAGGCTGTTCTTTTATTTTCTTATCTCACAAGGTTATCCACTATTTTTTCCAATAAAAAGCTTAATAAATCAACAGTTTCTGATTTTATCCCCAACCTGTGGATAAGACTTGATAACATTGTGGATTATTTTTCACAGCTTGTGGAAAAATCTTTCTATCTATGGTAAAATAAGTCTAGCATTAAACTTTTAGATAGTAAAGGAGGAGAAAGGATTGAAAGAAAAACAATTTTGGAATCGTATATTAGAATTTGCACAAGAAAGACTAACTCGATCCATGTATGATTTCTATGCTATTCAAGCTGAACTCATTAAGGTAGAGGAAAATGTTGCCACTATATTTTTACCACGATCTGAAATGGAAATGGTCTGGGAAAAACAACTAAAAGATATTATTGTGGTAGCTGGTTTTGAAATTTATGATGCTGAGATAACTCCCCACTATATTTTCACCAAACCTCAAGATACGGCTGTCTCACAAGTTGAAGAAGCTACCAATTCAACTCTTTATGACTATAGTCCAAAGTTAGCATCTATTCCTTATTCGGATACTGGATTAAAAGAAAAGTATACCTTTGATAATTTTATCCAAGGGGATGGGAATGTTTGGGCAGTATCAGCCGCTTTGGCTGTTTCTGAAGATTTAGCCTTGACCTATAATCCTCTTTTTATCTATGGAGGACCTGGCCTTGGTAAGACTCACTTACTCAATGCAATTGGGAATGAGATTTTGAAAAATATTCCTGATGCGCGTGTGAAGTACATCCCTGCTGAAAGCTTTATCAACGACTTTCTTGAACACCTGAGACTGGGGGAAATGGAAAAATTCAAAAAAACTTACCGTAGCCTTGATCTCTTGTTAATTGATGATATCCAATCGCTGAGTGGAAAAAAAGTTGCAACTCAAGAAGAATTCTTCAATACTTTCAACGTTCTTCATAGTAATCAAAAACAAATCGTTCTGACTAGTGATCGTAGTCCTAAACACTTAGAGGGCCTTGAAGAAAGACTTGTCACGCGCTTTAGCTGGGGGTTGACGCAAAACATCACACCACCTGACTTTGAGACACGTATTGCCATTTTACAAAGTAAAACAGAACATTTGGACTACAATTTCCAAAGTGATACCCTAGAATACCTAGCTGGCCAATTTGATTCAAACGTTCGAGAACTTGAAGGAGCCATCAATGACATCACTTTAATCGCCAGAGTGAAGAAGATTAAGGATATCAGTATCGATATCGCTGCAGAAGCTATTAGAGCTCGAAAACAAGATGTTAACCAAATGCTCGTCATCCCAATTGATAAAATCCAAACTGAAGTAGGGAACTTCTATGGTGTTACTGTCAAAGAAATGAAGGGAAGCAGACGCCTTCAAAATATTGTTTTGGCCCGTCAAGTAGCCATGTATTTATCTAGAGAATTAACAGATAATAGTCTTCCAAAAATTGGGAAGGAATTTGGTGGAAAAGATCATACAACAGTCATTCATGCCCATGCAAAAATTAAATCTTTGATTGATGAAGACGATAATTTACGTTTAGAGATCGAATCAATCAAAAAGAAAATCAAATAACTTGTGGATAACTTTCGCTTTTTTATCTTTTTTATCCACATTTTTTAAACAAGCTAAAAATCATGATATGACTTACTTTAAGTCTGTTTTCCACAGATTTCACAGACTCTATTATTACTATTATCCTTCTAATACTAAAAATAAATAAAGGAGAATCCATGATTCATTTTTCAATTAATAAAAATTTATTTCTACAAGCCTTAAATACTACTAAGAGAGCTATTAGTTCTAAAAATGCTATTCCTATTTTATCAACTGTCAAAATTGACGTGACCAATGAAGGTGTTACTTTAATTGGTTCAAATGGTCAAATTTCAATTGAAAATTTTATTTCTCAAAAAAATGAAGATGCTGGTTTATTAATTACTTCTTTAGGTTCAATCCTTCTTGAAGCTTCTTTCTTTATCAATGTGGTATCTAGTCTACCTGATGTGACTCTTGATTTTAAAGAAATTGAACAAAATCAAATTGTTTTAACCAGCGGCAAGTCAGAAATTACCCTAAAAGGAAAAGATAGTGAACAATATCCACGAATCCAAGAAATTTCAGCAAGCACTCCTTTAATTCTTGAAACAAAATTACTCAAGAAAATTATCAATGAAACAGCTTTTGCAGCAAGTACCCAAGAGAGTCGTCCGATTTTAACAGGTGTTCATTTTGTATTGAGTCAACACAAGGAGCTAAAAACAGTTGCAACAGACTCTCATCGCCTAAGCCAGAAAAAATTAACGCTTGAGAAAAATAGTGATGATTTTGATGTTGTCATTCCTAGCCGTTCTCTACGCGAATTTTCAGCGGTATTTACAGATGATATTGAAAATGTAGAGATTTTCTTTGCCAACAACCAAATCCTATTTAGAAGCGAAAATATTAGCTTCTATACTCGTCTCCTTGAAGGAAACTATCCTGATACAGATCGTTTGATTCCAACGGACTTTAATACTACTATTACTTTTGATGTTGTAAACTTACGCCAGTCAATGGAACGTGCTCGTCTTTTATCAAGTGCTACTCAAAATGGTACTGTGAAACTTGAAATAAAAGATGGGATTGTTAGCGCTCATGTTCACTCTCCAGAAGTTGGTAAAGTAAACGAAGAAATCGATACTGATCAGGTGACTGGTGAAGATTTGACCATTAGTTTCAACCCAACTTACTTGATTGATTCTCTTAAGGCTTTAAATAGCGAAAAGGTGACCATTAGCTTTATCTCAGCTGTTCGTCCATTTACTCTTGTTCCAGCAGATACTGACGAAGACTTCATGCAGCTCATTACACCAGTTCGTACAAATTAAGTGAAAGAGGTTGAGCCTGGCTCGCCTCTTTTATGATATAATCGAAAAAGAAAAGGAGAGTAGTATGTATCAAGTTGGAAATTTTGTTGAGATGAAAAAACCACATGCTTGTACTATCAAGTCAACTGGTAAAAAAGCAAATCGTTGGGAAATTACACGTGTAGGGGCAGATATCAAAATCAAATGCAGTAATTGTGAGCATGTTGTCATGATGGGGCGATATGATTTTGATCGAAAAATGAATAAAATTATTGACTGAGAACCCTTAGTTAGAGGGTTAGCAAGTTTTCCCTTTTTGTGTTATAATATTAGGGATTGAAATGAAAACGGAGAATGAGAAAATATGGCTTTAACAGCAGGTATCGTTGGTTTGCCAAACGTTGGTAAATCAACACTATTTAATGCAATTACAAAAGCAGGAGCAGAGGCGGCAAACTACCCATTTGCGACGATTGATCCAAATGTTGGAATGGTAGAAGTTCCAGATGAACGCCTACAAAAACTAACTGAAATGATTACTCCTAAAAAGACAGTTCCCACAACTTTTGAATTTACAGATATCGCAGGAATTGTAAAAGGAGCTTCAAAAGGAGAAGGGCTAGGAAATAAATTCTTGGCCAATATTCGTGAAGTAGACGCGATTGTTCATGTAGTTCGTGCTTTTGATGATGAAAATGTCATGCGCGAGCAAGGACGTGAAGATGCCTTTGTGGATCCACTTGCAGATATTGATACCATTAACTTGGAGTTAATTCTTGCTGACTTAGAATCAGTGAACAAACGATATGCGCGTGTAGAAAAGATGGCACGTACGCAAAAAGATAAAGAATCAGTAGCAGAATTCAATGTTCTTCAAAAGATTAAACCAGTTCTTGAAGATGGGAAATCAGCTCGTACAATCGAATTTACAGATGAAGAACAAAAAGTTGTCAAAGGTCTTTTCCTTTTGACGACTAAACCAGTTCTTTATGTTGCCAATGTAGATGAGGATGTAGTTTCAGATCCAGATTCTATCGACTATGTCAAACAAATTCGCGAATTTGCAGCGACAGAAAATGCTGAAGTAGTCGTTATTTCTGCGCGTGCTGAGGAAGAAATTTCTGAGTTAGACGAAGAAGATAAGCAAGAGTTTCTTGAAGCACTTGGGTTGACAGAATCAGGCGTTGACAAGTTGACTCGCGCAGCTTATCACTTACTTGGACTTGGAACTTACTTCACAGCTGGTGAAAAAGAGGTTCGCGCTTGGACCTTTAAACGTGGTATGAAGGCTACTCAAGCAGCTGGTATTATCCACTCAGACTTTGAAAAAGGCTTTATTCGTGCAGTAACCATGTCATATGAGGATCTAGTGAAATATGGATCTGAAAAGGCTGTAAAAGAAGCTGGGCGCTTGCGTGAAGAAGGAAAAGAATATATCGTTCAAGATGGCGATATCATGGAATTCCGCTTTAATGTCTAATAATATTTAACAAATAGTGTCAATTAGGTTGGAAAAAAATTCCAACCCTTTTGGCTTTTGAAAGGAAAAATAAATGACCAAATTACTTGTAGGCTTGGGAAATCCAGGAGATAAATATTTTGAAACAAAACACAATGTTGGCTTTATGTTGATTGACCAACTAGCGAAGAAACAAAATGTCACTTTTACACACGATAAGATATTTCAAGCTGACCTAGCATCCTTTTTCCTAAATGGAGAAAAAATTTATATTGTCAAACCAACGACATTTATGAATGAAAGTGGAAGAGCGGTTCATGCTTTATTGACTTACTATGGTTTGGATATTGAAGATTTACTCATCATTTACGATGATCTTGACATGGAAGTTGGGAAAATTCGTTTAAGAGCAAAAGGTTCAGCAGGTGGTCATAATGGTATCAAGTCTATTATTCAACATATTGGAACCCAAACCTTTAATCGTGTTAAGATTGGAATCGGAAGACCTAAAAATGGAATGTCAGTTGTTAACCATGTTTTGAGTAAGTTTGACAAGAATGATTATATTGGTATTTTACAGTCTATTGACAAAGTTGACGATTCTGTAAACTACTATTTACAAGAGAAAAACTTTGAAAAAACGATGCAGAGGTATAATGGATAAATGGTGATCTTATTAGATTTATTCTCAGAAAATAATCAGATCAAAAAATGGCATCAAAATCTGACAGATAAGAAAAGACAATTAATGTTAGGCTTGTCAACTTCTACAAAAGCTTTAGCAATTGCTAGTAGTTTGAGACAGGAAGATAAGATTGTGTTATTGACATCAACTTATGGAGAAGCAGAAGGACTTGTTAGTGATCTTATCTCTGTCTTGGGTGAGGAACTTGTCTATCCATTTTTGGTAGATGACTCCCCTATGGTCGAGTTTTTGATGTCTTCACAAGAAAAAATCATTTCACGGGTTGAAGCCCTGCGTTTTTTGACTGATTCATCTAAGAAAGGGATTTTAGTTTGTAATATCGCAGCAAGTCGATTGATTTTACCGTCTCCCAATATATTCAAAGATAGTATTGTAAAAATAACAGTTGGTGAAGAATATGACCAACACGCACTTATCCATCAGTTAAAAGAGATAGGCTATCGAAAAGTTACACAAGTACAAACTCAAGGCGAATTTAGTCTGCGAGGAGATATTTTAGATATTTTTGAAATATCCCAGTTAGAACCTTACCGAATTGAGTTTTTTGGTGATGAAGTCGATGGTATTAGGTCATTTGAAGTCGAAACACAATTATCGAAAGAAAATCAGACAGAACTCACTATCTTTCCAGCTAGTGATATGCTTTTGAGAGAAAAGGATTATCAACGAGGACAGTCAGCTTTAGAAAAACAAATTTCAAAAACGTTATCACCTATTTTAAAATCATACTTAGAAGAAATTCTTTCAAGTTTTCACAAAAAACAAATTCATTCTGATTCACGGAAATTTTTATCTTTGTGTTATGACAAGACATGGACTTTTTTTGACTATATTGAAAAAGATACCCCAGTATTCTTTGATGATTATCAGAAATTGATGAATCAGTATGAAGTCTTTGAAAGGGAGTTAGCACAATACTTTACAGAAGAATTACAGATTAGTAAAGCATTTTCTGAGATGCAGTATTTTGCTGATACAGAGCAAATCTATAAAAAACAGAGTTCGGTTACCTTTTTCTCTAATCTGCAAAAGGGGTTAGGAAATCTCAAGTTTGACCAAATTTATCAATTTAATCAATATCCCATGCAAGAGTTTTTCAATCAATTTTCTTTTCTAAAAGAAGAAATTGAGCGATACAAAAAAATGGATTATACTATTATCCTGCAGTCTAGCAATTCAATGGGAAGTAAAACATTGGAGGATGTGTTAGAGGAATATCAGATTAAATTGGATTCTAGAGATGAGTCAAGTATCTGTAAAGAATCTGTAAACTTAATCGAGGGTAATCTCAGACATGGTTTTCATTTTGTTGATGAAAAGGTTTTATTGATAACTGAACATGAGATTTTTCAAAAGAAATTGAAACGTCGTTTTCGAAGACAACATGTTTCAAATGCAGAGAGATTAAAAGATTACAATGAACTTGAAAAAGGAGATTACGTTGTTCACCATATCCATGGAATTGGTCAATATCTAGGGATTGAAACAATTGAAATCAAAGGGATTCACCGTGATTATGTCAGTGTCCAGTATCAAAATGGGGACCAAATTTCCATCCCAGTAGAGCAGATTCAGTTATTGTCCAAATATATTTCAAGTGACGGGAAAGCTCCTAAACTCAATAAATTAAATGACGGTCATTTCAAAAAAGCCAAGCAAAAAGTTAAGAACCAGGTAGAGGATATAGCTGATGATTTAATTAAACTTTATTCTGAGCGCAGCCAGTTGAAGGGATTTGCTTTTTCAGCTGATGATGAGGATCAACATGCTTTTGATGATGCCTTCCCTTATGTTGAAACGGATGATCAACTTCGTAGTGTTGAGGAAATCAAGAGAGATATGCAGGCTTGTCAGCCAATGGATCGACTTTTAGTTGGGGATGTTGGTTTTGGAAAGACTGAAGTTGCTATGCGTGCAGCCTTTAAGGCAGTCAATGATCACAAACAGGTTGTCGTTCTAGTTCCGACGACGGTTTTAGCGCAACAGCACTATACGAATTTTAAGGAACGATTCCAAAATTTTGCAGTTAATATTGATGTGTTGAGTCGCTTTAGAAGTAAAAAAGAGCAGACTGAAACACTTGAAAAATTGAAAAAGGGTCAAGTTGATATTTTGATTGGAACCCATCGTATTTTATCAAAAGATGTTGTGTTTGCTGATTTGGGCTTGATGATTATTGATGAGGAACAGCGATTTGGTGTCAAGCATAAGGAAACCTTGAAAGAACTGAAAAAACAAGTAGATGTCCTGACCTTGACAGCAACGCCAATTCCTCGTACCCTTCACATGTCTATGCTGGGAATCAGAGATTTGTCTGTCATTGAAACTCCGCCGACTAATCGTTATCCAGTGCAAACCTATGTCTTAGAAAAGAATGATAGTGTCATTCGTGATGCTGTCTTGCGTGAAATGGAGCGTGGAGGTCAAATTTACTATCTTTACAATAAAGTTGACACGATTGATCAGAAGGTTTACGAATTACAGGAGTTGATTCCAGAGGCTTCGATTGGTTATGTTCATGGGCAAATGAGTGAGATTCAGTTAGAAAATACTCTACTGGATTTCATTGAAGGTCAGTATGATATTTTGGTGACAACTACCATTATTGAGACAGGGGTGGACATTCCAAATGCCAATACTTTATTTATTGAAAATGCGGACCATATGGGCTTGTCAACCTTGTATCAGTTAAGAGGAAGAGTCGGTCGTAGTAATCGTATTGCTTATGCCTATCTCATGTATCGTCCAGAAAAATCAATCAGTGAAGTCTCCGAGAAGAGATTAGAAGCGATTAAAGGATTTACAGAATTGGGCTCTGGATTTAAGATTGCAATGCGAGATCTTTCGATTCGTGGAGCAGGAAATCTTTTAGGAAAATCCCAGTCTGGTTTCATTGATTCTGTTGGTTTTGAATTGTATTCGCAGTTATTGGAGGAAGCTATTGCTAAACGACATGGTAATGGGAACACAAGAACCAAAGGGAATGCTGAGTTGATTTTACAAATTGATGCCTATCTTCCTGATACCTATATTTCTGATCAACGACATAAGATTGAAATTTACAAGAAAATTCGTCAAATTGACAACCGTGTCAACTACGAAGAATTACAAGAAGAGTTGATGGACCGCTTTGGAGAGTACCCAGACGTGGTAGCCTATCTTTTAGAGATTGGTTTGGTTAAGTCTTATCTTGATAAGGTCTTTGTTCAACGTGTGGAACGAAAAGAAAATAAGATTACAGTTCAATTTGAAAAAATTACTCAGCGATTGTTTTTGGCTCAAGATTATTTTAAATCTTTATCCGCAACGAATTTAAAAGCAGCCATAACTGAGAATAAGGGATTAATGGAAGTTGTATTTGATGTCCAAAATAAGAAGGACTATGAAATTTTAGAAGGTCTGCTCATTTTTGGAGAAAGTTTATTAGAGATAAAAGTATCGAAAGAAGGCAATTCCCTTTAACATTTTTCTTCTATAAAGTAGATAAAAATGATACAATAATAATTTGAGGTAATAAAAATGAGATTAGACAAATATTTAAAAGTATCACGAATTATCAAGCGTCGTACAGTCGCAAAAGAAGTAGCAGATAAAGGCAGAATCAAGGTAAATGGAATCTTGGCCAAAAGTTCAACGGATTTGAAAGTTAATGACCAAGTTGAAATTCGCTTTGGCAATAAGTTGCTACTTGTAAAAGTACTAGAGATGAAGGATAGTACAAAAAAAGAAGATGCAGCAGGAATGTATGAAATTATCAGTGAAACACGGGTAGAAGAAAATGTCTAAAAATATCGTACAATTGAATAATTCTTTTATTCAAAATGAACACCAACGTCGTCGCTATCTGATGAAAGAACGACAAAAACGTAATCGTTTCATGGGTTGGGTTCTTATTTTGATGATTTTATTGTTCATTTTACCAACTTATAATCTTGCTCAAAGCTATCATCAATTACTCCAAAGACGTCAACAGTTATCAGAATTGCAAACTCAGTATCAAACCTTGAGTGAGGAAAAGGAGAAAGAGACAGCTTTTGCCACAAAGTTGAAAGATGAAGATTATGCTGCTAAATACATGCGTGCAAAATATTATTATTCTAAGAATCGGGAAGCTGTTTATACGATTCCTGACTTGCTCCCAAGGTGATAAAATGGAAAATTTATTAGATGTAATAGAGCAATTTTTGAGTCTATCGGAAGAAAAGCTGGAAGAGTTGGCTGATAAAAATCAATTATTGCGTTTACAAGAAGAAAAGGAAAGGAAGAATGCGTAAATTCTTAATTATTTTGTTGTTACCGAGTTTTTTGACCATTTCAAAAGTCGTTAGCACAGAAAAAGAAGTAGTCTATACTTCGAAAGAAATTTATTACCTTTCACAATCTAACTTTGGTATTTATTTTAGAGAAAAATTAAGTTCTCCCATGGTTTATGGAGAGGTTCCTGTTTATGCGAATGAAGATTTAGTAGTGAAATCTGGAAAATTAACTCCCCAAACAAGTTTTCAAATAACCGAGTGGCGCTTAAATAAACAAGGAATTCCGGTATTTAAGCTATCAAATCATCAATTTATTGCTGCAGACAAACGATTTTTATACGATCAGTCAGAGGTAACTCCTACAATCAAAAAAGTATGGTTAGAATCTGATTTTAAACTGTATAATAGCCCTTATGACTTAAAAGAAGTGAAATCATCCTTATCAGCTTATTCGCAAGTATCGATCGACAAGACCATGTTTGTAGAAGGAAGAGAATTTCTACATATTGATCAGGCTGGATGGGTAGATAAGGAATCAACTTCTGAAGAAGATAATCGGATGGGTAAAGTCCAAGAAATGTTATCTGAAAAATATCAAAAAGATTCTTTCTCTATTTATGTTAAGCAACTGACTACTGGAAAAGAAGCTGGTATCAATCAAGATGAAAAGATGTATGCGGCTAGTGTTTTGAAACTCCCTTATCTTTATTATACGCAAGAAAAAATAAATGAGGGTATTTATCAGTTAGACACGACTGTAAAATACGTATCAGCAGTTAATGATTTTTCAGGTTCTTATAAACCAGAGGGAAGTGGTAGTCTTCCTAAAAAAGAGGATAATAAAGAGTATTCTCTCAAGGACTTAATAACGAAAGTTTCTAAGGAATCGGATAATGTAGCTCATAACATATTGGGATATTACCTTTCAAACCAATCTGATGCCACATTTAAATCCAAGATGTCTGCTATTATGGGAGATGATTGGGATTCAAAAGAAAAATTGATTTCTTCTAAGATGGCTGGGAAGGCCATGGAAGCTATTTATAATCAAAATGGATTTGTGCTAGAGTCTTTGACTAAAACAGATTTTGATAATGAGAGAATTGCCAAAGGTGTTTCTGTTAAAGTAGCTCATAAAATTGGAGATGCGGATGAATTTAAGCATGATACGGGTGTTGTCTATGTAGATTCTCCATTTATTCTTTCTATTTTCACTAAAAATTCTGATTATGATACGATTTCTAAGATAGCCAAGGATGTTTATGAGGTTCTAAAATGAGGGAACAAGATTTTTTAAATCATTTTCTCAAAAAGGGATATTTCAAAAAGCATGCTAAGGTGGTGCTAGCTCTTTCTGGTGGATTAGATTCTATGTTTCTATTTAAGGTGTTATCTACGTATCAAAAAGAGTTAGAAATTGAATTGATTCTAGCTCATGTGAATCATAGGCAGAGAGTAGAATCAGATTGGGAAGAACAGGAATTAAGGAAGTTAGCTGCTGAAGCAGAGCTTCCTATTTATATCAGCAATTTTTCAGGAGAATTTTCAGAAGCGCGGGCTCGACATTTTCGTTATGATTTTTTTAAAGAGGTCATGATAAAGACTGGTGCGACAGCCTTGGTAACTGCCCACCATGCTGATGACCAGGTGGAAACGATTTTGATGCGTTTGATTAGAGGAACTCGATTGCGCTATCTATCAGGAATTAAGGAGAAGCAAGTAGTCGGAGAGATAGAACTTATTCGGCCCTTCTTGCATTTCCATAAAAAAGACTTTTCACCAATTTTTCACTTTGAAGATACATCAAATCAGGAAAATCATTATTTTCGCAATCGTATTCGAAACTCTTATTTACCAGAATTAGAAAAAGAAAATCCTCGATTTAGAGATGCAATCTTAAGCCTCGGAAATGAAATTTTAGATTATGACTTAGCTATAGCTGAATTATCTAAGAATATTGATCTAGAAAATTTAGAGCAGCTATTGTCTTACTCTGAGTCGACACAAAGAGTTTTACTTCAAACTTATCTGAATCGTTTTCCAGATTTGAATCTTACAAAAGCTCAGTTTGAAGAAGTTCGGCAAATTTTAAAAACTAAAAGCCAGTATCGTCATCCGCTTAAAAATGGCTATGAATTGATAAAAGAGTATCAACAGTTTCGGATTTGTAAAATCAGTCCTCAGTCTGATGAAAAGGAAGATGAACTTGTGTTACACTATCAAAATCAGGTATCTTACCAAGGTTATTTATTTTCCTTTGGACTTCCTTTAGAAGGTGAATTAATTCAGCAGGTACCTGTTTCACGCGAAACATCCATACACATTCGTCATCGAAAAACAGGAGATGTTTTGATTCAGAATAGACATAGAAAAAAACTCAGACGTCTATTTATTGATTTGAAAATCCCTATGGAAAAGCGAAAATCAGCTCTGATTATTGAGCAATTTGGTGAAATTGTCTCAATTTTGGGAATTGCGACCAGTAATTTGAGTAAAAACACGAAAAATGATATAATGAACACTGTACTTTATATAGAAAAAATAGATAGGTAAAAAAATGTTAGAAAACGATATTAAAAAAATCCTTGTTTCACACGATGAAATTACAGAAGCTGCTAAAAAATTAGGTGCCCAACTAACTAAAGACTATGCAGGAAAAAATCCAATTTTAGTAGGGATTTTAAAAGGATCTATCCCTTTTATAGCTGAATTGGTTAAACATATTGATACACATATTGAAATGGACTTCATGATGGTTTCTAGCTACCATGGTGGAACAGCAAGTAGCGGTGTCATCAATATCAAGCAAGATGTAACTCAAGATATCAAAGGAAGACATGTTCTGTTTGTAGAAGATATCATTGATACAGGTCAAACTTTGAAGAGTTTAAGAGATATGTTTATTGCAAGAGATGCAGCTTCTGTTAAGATTGCAACCTTGTTGGATAAACCAGAAGGACGTGTTGTAGAAATTGAGGCAGACTATACTTGCTTTACTATTCCAAATGAGTTTGTAGTAGGTTATGGTTTAGACTACAAAGAAAATTATCGTAACCTTCCATATGTTGGAGTATTGAAAGAAGAAGTATATTCAAATTAGAAAGAACAATTTTTAATGAAAAAACAAAATAATGGTTTAATTAAAAATCCTTTTCTATGGTTATTACTTATTTTTTTCCTAGTTACAGCTTACCAGTATTTCAGTACAGGTAGTGTTGCAGGGAAAAGTGAGCAAATTAATTATACAGAATTGGTAAAAGAAATTACCGATGACAATGTAAAAGAATTGACTTACCAACCAAATGGCAGTGTTATCGAAGTTTCAGGTGTTTATAAAAATCCTAAAACAAGTAAAGAAGAAACAGGTATCCAGTTCTTTTCTCCTTCTGCTACAACAGTAGAGAAATTTTCAAGTATTATTCTTCCTTCAGATACTACAGTATCAGAATTGCAAAAACTTGCTTCTGACCATAAGGCAGAAGTAACTGTTAAACATGAAAGTTCAAGTGGTATGTGGATTAATATTCTTGTATCCATTGTGCCATTCGGTATTCTATTCTTCTTCCTATTCTCTATGATGGGAAATATGGGAGGAAATAATAGCCGTAACCCGATGAGTTTTGGACGTAGTAAGGCTAAAGCTGCAAATAAAGAAGATATTAAAGTAAGATTTTCAGATGTTGCTGGAGCTGAGGAAGAAAAACAAGAACTAGTTGAAGTTGTTGAATTTTTAAAAGATCCAAAACGATTTACAAAACTTGGGGCCCGTATTCCAGCAGGTGTTCTGTTAGAGGGACCTCCAGGAACAGGTAAGACTTTGCTTGCTAAAGCAGTCGCCGGAGAAGCAGGTGTTCCATTCTTTAGTATTTCAGGTTCTGACTTTGTAGAAATGTTTGTTGGAGTTGGAGCTAGCCGTGTTCGTTCTCTTTTTGAAGATGCCAAAAAAGCAGCACCAGCTATTATCTTTATCGATGAAATTGATGCTGTTGGACGTCAACGTGGAGTCGGTCTTGGCGGAGGAAATGACGAACGTGAACAAACATTGAACCAACTCTTGATTGAGATGGATGGTTTTGAGGGAAATGAAGGAATTATCGTCATCGCTGCGACAAACCGTTCAGATGTACTAGACCCTGCCCTTCTGCGTCCAGGACGTTTTGATAGAAAAGTCTTGGTTGGTCGCCCTGATGTTAAAGGTCGTGAAGCAATCTTGAAAGTTCATGCTAAGAACAAGCCTTTAGCAGAAGATGTTGATTTGAAATTAGTTGCCCAACAAACTCCAGGTTTTGTTGGTGCTGATTTAGAGAATGTCTTGAATGAAGCAGCTCTAGTTGCTGCTCGTCGCAATAAATCGGTAATTGACGCCTCAGATATCGATGAAGCAGAAGATAGAGTTATTGCTGGACCTTCTAAGAAAGATAAGACAGTTTCACAAAAAGAACGTGAATTGGTTGCCTATCATGAGGCAGGACATACCATTGTTGGTTTAGTCTTGTCGAATGCCCGCGTTGTCCATAAGGTTACAATTGTACCACGTGGCCGCGCAGGTGGTTATATGATTGCACTTCCTAAGGAAGACCAAATGCTTCTATCTAAAGAAAATATGAAAGAGCAATTAGCTGGCTTAATGGGTGGACGTGTAGCTGAAGAAATTATCTTTAATGTCCAAACTACAGGAGCTTCAAACGACTTTGAACAAGCGACACAAATGGCGCGTGCAATGGTTACAGAGTACGGTATGAGTGAAAAACTTGGCCCAGTACAATATGAAGGAAACCATGCTATGTTTGGTGCACAGAGTCCTCAAAAATCAATTTCAGAACAAACGGCTTATGAAATTGACGAAGAGGTTCGTTCATTATTAAATGAAGCACGAAATAAAGCTGCTGAAATCATCCAATCAAATCGTGAAACTCACAAGTTGATTGCAGAAGCATTATTGAAATACGAAACATTGGATAGTACACAAATTAAAGCTCTTTACGAAACAGGAAAGATGCCTGAAGCAGTAGAAGAGGAATCACATGCACTATCCTATGATGAAGTAAAGTCAAAAATGAATGACGAAAAATAACCCAAAGAGAGGCATGTCCTCTCTTTTTTGTGCAGTTGAGGAGCTAAAGGGTGCAGAATGGATGAAATGTGCCAAAA